>DASUVL010000813.1:0-4448 GCA_036379015.1 Niastella sp. | reverse complement strand
TATAAGTTTTTCATCTTTACCCAAACCGGTGGGTTATTGATGTTGCTGGCTATACTGGCATTGTACTTCATTCATGGGCAACAGAGCAACGGCTACTATACATTTGATTATTTCGCTTTGCTGAATACGGTGATGGAGGGTACGCAGGGAAGATGGATCATGCTTGGCTTCCTCGTTGCTTTTGTGATCAAGTTGCCTATGGTGCCCTTGCACAACTGGTTGCCCGATGCACATAGCGAAGCGCCTACGGCGGGCAGTCTGATCCTGGCCGGATTGTTACTGAAGACCGGGGCGTATGGCATCATCAGGTTTGTATTGCCACTGTTTCCGCAGGCATCGGCAGATATGGCCTGGTGGGCTATGCTATTGGGCGTTGTTGGTATCGTATATGGCGCCCTGCTGGCATTTGCACAAACCGATCTTAAACGGCTCATTGCGTATACTTCCGTCAGTCATATGGGATTTGTATTATTGGGCGTGTTTGCTTTTCGCGAAATAGCGCTGCAGGGTGTGGTGATGCAATTGCTTACGCATGGTGTAAGTACGGGCGCTTTATTCGTTTTGGCCGGCATGTTAAAAGAACGGCTGCATACCCGCGATATCAATCAAATGGGCGGTTTGTGGACGGCCATGCCGCATATGGGCGCACTAGCCATGGTATTTGTGATGGCTTCCCTGGGTTTGCCTATGTTGGGTAGTTTTATTGCTGAGTTTCTGATCCTGATAGGAACTTTCCCGGTGAGTCCGGTCTTAACCATCATTGCCAGTGTGGGCCTGGTGCTGTCGGCGCTGTATTCATTGCGTATTGTACAGAAAGTGTTTTTTGGTCAGTTGCAAACGGTTACCGAACCACCTGCTGATCTGAGCGCCCGGGAATGGATCATTATGGCATGCCTGACTGTCGCCATCATTTTCCTGGGACTGTACCCGCAACCGGTGATCGATACGGTGAAAGGCGTTGTGGAAGTAGCTATTGCAGGGAACAGATGAATATCGAATGTAGAATATCCAATGTAGAAGTGAATACAGGGAAATGAAAAATTAGAAATGAAGAATGAAAAATGAAGAAGTAAAGACCAAAAAACAAATGCCAAAAGCTAAATAACAAGATCCAGATAATACGGTCTTCTGTTTTCCATTATCGAATTATCCCATTATCAAATTATCACATTATGTTATGACAAGCCTTCAACTTCTCGCGCTTCTTCCCTTCATGGTGCTGGCAACAGCAGCCATTGTAGTGATCCTGCTCATCGCATTCAAACAAAGTCATACCGTTATACAGGTGACGGGGTTTGTGATGATGTGCGGCGTGGTACTCGCTATGTGGTATGTGCGGGATACCTTGCCGCGGGAAGTGCCGCCGTTATTGGTGGTAGACGGTTTTGCCGCCCTGTTCACCGGGCTTATCATTTTCTCGGTGTTGGTTGTGGGTTTGCTTTCCTACATCTATTTTGAAGAACGCGAAGAAAATCCCAAAGAATATTATATCCTGCTTTTCCTGGCAACGCTGGGTGCTGCGGTATTGACCATCAGCCGGCATTTTATTTCATTGTTTATTGGGTTGGAATTGTTGAGTGTAAGTCTGTATGCATTGATCGCTTACCTGCGTAACCGGAATAATGCCGTAGAAGCCGGGGTAAAATATTTGGTGCTGGCGGCTTTGTCGTCAGCCTTTTTGTTATTTGGGATGGCATTGATCTATATGGAAACGGGAAGTATGGAGTTTTCGGCAATTGGCCGGGCTATCGATACATCCGGCGCTGGTGTTTTGTTTATCATGGGCATTGGATTAATTGTGGTGGCCATCGGTTTTAAACTGGCATTGGTGCCATTTCATTTGTGGGCGGCTGATGTGTACCAGGGAGCGCCTGCTCCGGTAACGGCTTTTATTGCCACCATCTCAAAAATAGGTGTGTTTGCCGTTTTGGTCCGTTTTGCCCAGGCTATTCACCTGCAGCAATATGCGTTGGCGGTTACAGTGTTTACCGTCATTGCCATTGCCTGTATGATCGTCGGTAATGTACTGGCGCTGATGCAACAGAACATCAAGCGCCTGTTGGCATATTCATCCATTGCGCATTTTGGCTATTTGCTGGTGGCGTTTTTATCGGGCGAGGCCGGTGTAGGCGCTGCCGTGTTTTATTTGCTGGCTTATTCCATTACCTTATTATCAGCATTTGGTATCATTACCTTGTTATCGACCCGCAGCAGAGATGCTGATGAGTTGAGCGGATACCGGGGCTTGTTCTGGCGCAGCCCATTAATGGCGGCTATATTCACGGTTGCCCTGTTTTCATTGGCCGGCATTCCATTAACAGCTGGTTTCCCGGCAAAATTCTTTATTCTCACAGTCGGTGTACAACAGCATCAATGGTTGCTGGCGGTTGTGCTGGTATTGAGCAGTGTTATTGGTTTGTTTTATTACCTGCGAATCATCAGCACCCTGTTTGCTTCGCCACCATTAACGCCGGTAAAAGAACCCACCCTGCATCCATTCTTTTATGTAGCCACCTATGCCTCGCTGGTCGTATTAATGTGCCTGTTGGCCTGGTTGGGGGTGTATCCAAACTTTGTGGTGGAAAACATACGGGAGTTCTTGTATTTCTGATTTAGAGATGTCGGGATTTTGAGATTTAAATTCCAAAATCTTTATATCCCGATATCCCCCAATTCCAAATTTTATCTCACCAATGTAAACGCTCCCTTCTTTGTAACTACTTTGCCCTGATAGTCGATGGCCGATACCATGTATACATATGTGCCGGGATTCTGCTTTGTGCCATGAATAGTTCCATCCCATCCCTTGCCATGTTGCGAAGTAGTGTATACTAATTGTCCCCAGCGATTGTAAATACTGAACACGCTCATCTAGGAAATACCTACCAATGCCGGTTTAAAAGTGGATAAAAAACGGGAAAAATGGAGTAAATGGCGGAAGATTTGCTTGCTTAGACCTCGTTTGCGCCATCGGTATAAACGGCGCTGTAAAAATCTAGCATGAAACTTTGTTCTTATGGAGCAAGATGAAATCAAAATCAGAAAATCAAGAGGGCATTACACAACTATCATAATAGCTGCAGGACTTAGTGCTGGTTTGATAACAATGGAAGGTTTAAAGGGAGGTGACAGTGCTGGACATGTCTTTTATGTTATTGCCGGAGTGGCCATGTTTTTGGGTGTGTTTTTTTTTACTATAAAGCAATGGTATAAACCTGGAGTCGAAATGACTATATCCGGAAAGGGTGTTTATCTACGAGGAAAAGGGCTCTATCCCTGGGATCTAATCGATAACTATTCAATAGTTGAATCTGATGATCCATTTAAAACAGAACTTGTTTTGCATTTCAGGGAATATGCTGATGAAGACTTTGATATCACAAACATGGAAATAGAAGTAGACGAAATAATCAATTTGATGGATGACTATAAGCAGGCATCAGCCCCATATAATGCCAGTGACAGGTATAGGTAAATTAAGTTAATATGCAAATGAGTTTGTAAGTTAAAAAGTTCAATCACTAAGAAAACTCATTAACATACAAACTCAAGAACTAAGTACTATACATTTATTCCGCCGCTCACTTCAATTCGCTGACCATTGATCCAGCCGGCTTCATTGGAACACAAAAATGCAACGACCGGACCAATGTCTTCCGCTGCGCCAACCCGGTTTAAAGGCGACAAGGTGCTCAGGTGTTCTTTTATTTTCGGATTATTGCGGATGGTCGCATTATTAAAATCTGTTTCAATGGGACCTGGTGCTACTATATTGACGGTGATCCCCTTTGGACCGAATTCCCGGGCCATATATTTTGTCAATACTTCAACAGCGCCTTTCATAGAAGCATACACGGAATAACCCGGATTGGTAAAACGGGTGGTGCCGGTTGAAATATTAATGACGCGACCGCCATTGTTGATGAAAGGAAGCAATTTCTGCGTCAAAAAATAAACGCCTTTAAAATGGACATTCAGAAATTCATCAAACATTTCCTCCGTAACTTTTTCAATGGGAGCCCCACCGCCAATACCGGCATTATTGATCAAAAAATCGAAGGCATTTGTTTTCCATTTCGATTGTAAGGTGGTGGTAACCTGCTGCACAAACGGGGTCAGGGCTTTTCCATCGGCCATATTCAGTTGAAGTGCCGCTGCCTGCCTGCCGAGCGTTTCAATCGCCTTTACTGTTTCATCGGCGGCTTCTTTATTGTTTACGTAGGTAAGAATAACGTCGATCCCTTTTTCGGCAAGGCTAATGGCCATATCTTTTCCCAATCCCCGGCTGCCGCCGGTTACTAATGCAATTTTTGTTGTTGTTGACATGTTTTTCTGTTTATGACGCAAAGTTGCAGCCAAATTCAACAACGGGCATGGTGACTAATTAAGGAAAAATGGTGACAGTATAAGATTATAAGCTGTCCCGGTACTTTTTAGGGGTCATACCG
>DASUVL010000812.1:0-7849 GCA_036379015.1 Niastella sp. | reverse complement strand
AAGATTAAATGCAACCCGGTTTTTACCTGGGCATTGGTTAATTGATCAGATGGTTGAAGTTTCATTACTGCCTCTTAATGATACAATATTAACGCACAATTGAAAAACGAATTACAACTGTGGATATTATTAAAGGTGGTTACTTATTGCCACTTAGTATATCATAAATCCATTATTTATAATTTATTTAAGAATGTGGGGAATAAGCGAAACACTTAACGCTGATGGCAAAATGCAGAACCTGCTTACTGCGCCTTGCGCCCCCGACGAGTCGGGGCTCCGACGCTGAAGTCCGTTCGCCGGAGGCCGAAGCCTTTGGCGAAGGCTCTCTCCGCCGGTGGCGGATATGGCGTCGGACGAAGCTCTGGCACAAGCGTCTAAAGCTTTGGAGTCGGGGGCGCGAAGCTTCGGTGAAGCAAGGCCGGAAGGCTAATAATAAACGGAGTGAATTAAAAAGCAAAAACCGGATGCGGCATTCAGCGGCATCCGGCTTTCGCGTTAAGCGTTATGCTTTAAGCTTGGCTCAATTCTCAAACCTTTCATTATTTGCTTTCACATTGGCATCTTCTTCTGCTATTTTAGTCAGTAAGCTGTCTGTAACCTTTTCTTCTGACAGGGTTTGATCTAACAGTTCAGCTGCATCATCATGTCCCATAGTGCGGGCCAGCGTAACCAGTCCGCCGTAGGTGGCTATTTCATAATGCTCTGCCTTCTGCGCTGCAAAAATTAAACCTACATCGCGTTGGGCGCTGCCTGCATCTGTTTCATCAATAATATCTGCGCCTTCATCTACAATACCCGCCATCGCCGGACATTTCAGTGCTTTTGGTTCTTCACCCATCAAGCCAAATATATTTTCCAGCCGCGTTACATGATTAATAGTTTGTTCAAGATGATCGTTAAATGCCTGTTTTAACCGGGTTGAAGTAGCCGCTTCAGCGAGTTTGGGTAATGTTTTTACCAGCTTCTTTTCAGCCCAATATACATCCTGCAACTGTTGCATAAAGAATTGGTGTAGTTTGGAATCGGGCATGACCGAAGAGCGCGATGATGATTCTGGAGATCGTGAATTAGATTGCATAGCCATAGTAAAGTTGTTTAGATATTAAATAATGTGGGGCAGGGTTTAATTTCTTTTAACAGTGCTTGCCGCTCTAAGGCTGCAATTATTATACCCCTGCAAAGTGTAGATGATCATTAACGGTAAGACCATGTAACTTGCAGTTGCGCTTATCTCTAGATCAATGTTGCTTCGCCAAAAACAATTAATAAGTACAATGAAGAATGACATCAGCAATAGAGCAGACATACAACAACTGGTAGATACGTTTTACACTAAAGTGCGGGCCGATGAAACGATCGGGTATCTCTTCAATGAGGTAGCCCAGGTAAATTGGGAGCAGCATTTACCGCGGATGTATGATTTTTGGGAGAATATCGTCTTTCAAACTGTCTCTTTTAAAGGCAATCCTATGGTGGCCCATGAGCAGCTGCATCAGAAATCGCCGTTGAGCGCAGCCCATTTTGACCGGTGGCTGCAATTGTTTTTTGCCACAGTTGATGAACTGTTTGAAGGAGAGAAGGCTGAACTTATTAAACAACGGGCCCTTTCCATTGCCACCATGATGCGGATCAAAGTGTCCCCATCCAACGATCCGAAGTCTATTTTGTGACGCATTTACCAGGTTCTTTCCCACTGCCATCCTTCACTAAACCTTCACTCATCCTTTAGTGAAACTTGTGTAATCCTTGTTTTGAAGTTGTCTGGTTCATTAGTCAACCATTAGTCGGATCTGTACCTTTCATCAGTAAAAAGCCATTTTGACTGATGGATGACTAATGGTTTGCACAAAGATTAAGGGGGGCTAAAGCCAACAAATGGGATCAGGTTGAAAAGGGGAGAGAAAGTAATCAGTTTACACCCACCCCCTAAAGGGAGCGTGGATCAGGTTGAAAAAGGGAGAGAAAGTAATCAGTATATCGTTTTTCACTGGAAATTTTGATTATCGCCCTGGCATTCAATACCTCTTATTTTTCATTTCCTGCCTCTTCTATAGAAATGATGCAAACTCCCAGGAATTTGACTTGATCCAGCAAAAGCGCCGCGCAGGCCCTTTGTGGATATAAAAAAATCCCCTCCGCAGCTGGCGGAGAGGACAATCTCTTTTGGGAGTTTCCAAAAGGCAGTTTTTAGGGATCTTTCATTGGATTGGTCATGGATAAGGTTTTGTAAGGTCTACGGGTGTCGGATTACAAACGGGTTCGGGTTGGGGCTCCAAGGGGCGATCAATCTTACGGTTTAGTTCTTCAAAGGATAGCGGTCTTGATAGGGTTTAGGGGTTTCAGAGATAAGGTGTATTCTGAAAATTATAGAACTTGTTTCTCTCTTTCTGCCTCATTGCCTTTTTTTGCCTTTTAATTCCTTTCTGATGTAAAAATAACGGTATGAACAGGCGCTTTACAAATTTCGGCTGGCCTGTTTGTGCAGAATGACCGTATTGTTTAACCGGCGCTAGAAGGTAGTATGTAGCTCTATAGGGTAGTGGTGGATAGTGCGTAGGTAGGAATTGGTCAACGTGATAACTTTAACCTATGCCTTACGGTTTCTGGCAGGGGATAATTATTTTTTCATATAAAGAATGTTGATTATATTTAATATTCAAACGGCATCTGATTAATAGCATAGCAATTAATTTTCACTATCAAAACTAATTGAGCTATGCAACGTTACAGCCTGCAAAAGCACCTCGGCCCCTACACCGTCGACAAGGCATTCTTTCAACGTATCGAAAGCTACATTAACCAGAATATTCCCCGTATTCTGCTGTTAAATTTGGAGAAAGGAAGGGAACGGCCGCTAAGTCCATTCATTACTATTACCATTCAAAAAGAAGAAGGGAAAGAAAAATTGCGTTCCATAGATGAATATGGGTATGAACTGTTTGATGAAAACGTAGAAGAGGTAACCATCGAGCTGGTACATAATAATGCTTTTAATTTCTGGGGACAGAAAGTGATCGTGCTTATTATGACATTTAACCTCGAGAGCGGTTATTGCGATCTGTCGCTTGCTCTTAATGAAGAAGATCCCCGGGATAAAGTATACGCTATTGAAAAAGGATTAAAAGCAGTTATGAACCGGAATAAAAAAACATTACCCCTGGCAAGGTTTTTCAGGTAAAATTCTGCTTGTGTTGTTTTGATGTTAAAAATAAAAAAGCTTCCTCTAAACGGGAAGCTTTTTTCGTGGTAATGAGATGTGCCACACTTTCAAAGTGTGGCACATCTACCAGTTATTTATTCTCCAGTCTGTTATTAATTATGAACAACAAATTAGCCCGGTGGGCTTTCGTTTCTTCGTTGGTAGAAACGGCCGCGGTCAATTGTGTCTTGATCTTTTTCAATGTATATAAAGCGGCTGCTTTTGATACATCGTCGAACTGCTGGGTTTGAGACTCTGTCATGGACACCAGCTGCCGTACAAAATAAGTTTGCAGGTACTGGCGGTATACGTTTACGTTGGTAGCAATATCTGCACTAAAGATACCTTTCTGCAAATCGCTCATCATGCTGGCAACGCTGTATTGGTTGCCATACAAACGGCTATTGGTGATACGCTGCAACGTAGCGCCATGCAATAAATGCGATAAGGCGCCGCCGGCCTGTACAGACAGCAGGTTGTCGGTTATGCGGTAGTCGTCACCCGAACCGTTTTGGGTGAATCCACGGCGTTGCGGCTGCAAGTAAGCATATACCTGGGCATCGGCATCAAAAGCGTCGGGTGCAAATACATATTTGCTCAGCACTTCCATGGCCCGTTTTTGCGTAGCCAGGGCAACGGGCGTATAGGGTTTAACGCCCGATTTCTGCTCCGGAAAATTTCTGTCAATATAAATACCCCCGATATAACGGCTTACAGCAGATGTCATGCTATAGCGTTGGCCCAGGAGTAAGCCATACCGCGACCGCAGTTCGGCATATGACTGGCCTTCTTTAGTATATTTCTTAACCAGCTTGTCCATGGTCTGGTTCACTATTTTAAACCGGTCTTCCGCATATCCAATGGCATCGCTGGTAAGTTCATTGATGTTTACGCGTGGGTCCATGGCCTTACCGGGCGCGCGCATGTCATCGCCGTCGTTGCCAAATACCAGTTTGGGATCGGTGCTGCGTGCAATGATCGTTTTCAATCCGCCTCCTTCTTCCGTTTCAGTATAGGGGGTATAACCGTATTCAATAGCCCATATATCGTAAGGCCCGGCTTTGGTCGTATAATAATCGCCTTGTTTGCTTCTGTCCAATGCAATGTTGATGGCTGGATAATCCATTACAGAACCGATCAAACCCAGCTTGTGGGTGATCTCTGTATTGTTGATCTCGGCAGGCGACAGCATTTGACTGGCTTTCATATTATGGTTCAGCCCCAGCGTATGCCCCATTTCATGCATGATGAGATATGTAAGGAACTGCTTGTGCATTTCTTTTATGTCGTTGGCCGAAGCACCGGTTGCATCGAGTACAGTCATACCCGTGAGTAACTGGCTTTTCAGTTCACCGGCCAGTGTACAATTCACTTCATGCTGTGGGTCCATGCCAGGGTATTGCAAATTGCCGGTGGAGGCATTACCCTTAAATAATTCGTCAAAAATGGGGGTAGAACTTCCCGAAAACCATTCGATGGTAATATCGGCGCCAATGATTTGTCCGGTTTTAGGATTTACAAAACTGGGGCCTATAGCGCCGTAGGTAGGTTGTGCAGAAGAGACCCAGCGAATAACATTATACCGGATATCGGCAGGGTCCCAGTCAACGTTATCGGGCATGATCTTCATTTGAATGGCGTTTTTGAAACCCGCCTTTTCAAATGCTTCGTTCCATTTTAATCCGGCATCAATGATCGTTTGGCGATATTCCTCCGGGGTTGTATTTTCTATCCAGTAAACGATCGGTTCAACGGGTTCGCTCAAGGCAGCGGCAGGGTCTTTCTTCTTCAGGTACCAGCGATGGATAATGTCTTTGTAAGGAACCGGGCTGATGCTGGTTTGGTCGGTCACTAATTGTGAAAAGTAACCAACACGCGGGTCATCACGCCGGGCGCGAAAATCATTCTGCGGCATTTCGATCAGGCTGTGCTGCATCCGTACCCGTACATAACGGGCATCAGTAATGTCATTGGTTCCGCTATTGTAGGGTGTCGGATTGTCGTATGCGAGATCCACTATTATGTCGGAATTATTAGGGAAGGAATGAATGTTCGAATAACGCGATTTCGCCGTATTCAGCATGCCCAGGTTAAAAATGGCAGTTGGTGGTATGCCGGGCGGCAAAAGTGGTTTTACCGGGTCCAGCTTTTCGCTGATAAATAAGCCATCGGCACTGATGAGGTAGCCGTCTGCATCTTCAGCAACGGTTTTTTCTACAAGGAATACGGCTTCGGGTTTATCAACCTCCGCTGTTTTACTTACGGGGTTATTGCGGTCGTACCAGAACCTGGTATTAACCCGGGCAAATTCCAGTTTATCGAATGCTTTCTGCACCTTGAAAACCAGCGTAGCCCGGTGCATGCTTTGGTTCAGGTATAATTGGTTGGGACCGTTGATAGAAAAGCTTTGGTAGATATATTCTTTACCCAGCTGGTTTTTCTTTACGTATAATTGAACGGTGCCGGTGGCTGTATCCTGGTACAGGGTGAACAGGCCATCGATCTTGCGGCTGCTTTTTACTTTGTCGGTAATACCGGCCGGTTTTTTTTTGGTTGTATCGGTCGCTGGCGGGGACACGGCGGCCCCTTTGCTCTTATCCTGCGCCCGGGAGGCTGTTAACCAAAGGCAGGGCGACAAGATCAGGACCATCAGGAATTTTTTCATACATGTGTTTTTAGGTATATCAATTTACTGATGGTTTTAGGTAAGCAAACGTGTTTTGGGATGGAAGCCGGAATTTTAGGGATAGATCAACTGCCGGGCTGTCTGACGGTTAATTTCAGCCGAAAATGGTAATACTAATTTGATAATGTGATAATGAAGGCAAAGAACCAAAATACAAATAACAAGAACCAAATACAATTACTAAAAACCACAAACTCGGAACTAAGAACTAAAAACTGGTAACTTGCTTTCCATTAGCATATTAGCTAATTATCACAACTTGTCCCGGCGATTGTCGGGATTATCACATTGGGATTTTGTAGTTTTGTATACCGCTAAAAATCAGTGAATAATTTATGGGAGTTTGGAGACAATTGCAGGAATATTTCTATTTAAAAAAACGTGATCCGAATGCGCCGCATACAACCTGGATGCGCTACATGCACGGTATTAACAGAATATCGTTGTTCATGTTCATTATCGCCATTATTGTAATTATTATTAAGTTGGTGATGAAGAGGTAATCCCCCAATCCGCCAGCTGGCGGAGGGAGTCCAATCTGAATTGCAAACCGCAAGAAATATAGGTAGCTGTCAAAGTCGCGGCAGCAGCGCCCCTTAGGGGTGGGGGGTAAGAAACTCTTTAATAATTTTTGCTGCCCGGGCCGATGCATGGCCGCCCTGGCCGAGCAGGCTGCGCAAGCTGGCGTAATCGGTTTTCAGTTGCTGCTGTTTGGCTTCGTTGGTGAGCAATACATCCAGCTCTCTTCGCAGATTGCCGGGCGTTAGTTCGTTTTGAATTAATTCTTTCACCACCAGTTTATCCATGATCAGGTTTACAAGCGAAATATATTTGACCTTGATGAGTCGTTTGGCTATCTGGTACGAAATATTACTGCCTTTATAACATACTACTTCCGGAACGCCGAACAGGGCTGTTTCCAAAGTAGCGGTACCCGACGTAACCAGGGCTGCCCGGGATTGCAATAACAAATTATAAGTGGCATCACGCACCGATGAAACATTGGGGTACATGGCCAGTAGCGATTCATAAAAACTATCTTCCTGCCCCGGCGCTTTGGCTACATAGAACTGATACGAAGGGTATATGCGGCTTACCTCCAGCATGATGGGCAGCTTCTTGAGTATTTCCTGTTTGCGACTGCCTGGTAAAAGCGCAATCACCGGTCTGTTCGACAATGGCTTGCTAACCGGCGTCAATTGCGCTTCTTCTACAACTTCTACCAGCGGATGCCCTACGTAATCAACGTCCCAGTTCCATTTGGTTTTATAATATTCTTTTTCGAACGGAAGTATCACCAGCATTTTATCAATGCATTGTTTCATCTTGTGAACACGGTTCTCTTTCCACGCCCACACCTGCGGTGAGATATAATAAATGATCTTATAGCCTTGTTGTTTTGCCCATTCGGCAATGCGTAGGTTAAAACCCGGGTAGTCGATGAGAATGAGTGCATCGGGTTTGTATTTCGTTATATCATCTTTGCAAAACTGCAGATTCTTTAAAATGGTGCCCAGGTTTTTGGCCACTTCCCAAAAACCCATAAAAGCCAGTTTGCGGTAATGCTTCACCAGTTCGCCTCCTGCTTGTTGCATACTATCGCCACCCCAGCAACGGATAGTAGCCGCGGTATCTGATTTCCGGATCTCTTTAATAAGATTACTGCCGTGCAAATCTCCTGATGCTTCCCCTGCTATAATGTAATAACGCATAGGGTAAAGATAAGGCAAGGAGTTGACAAGTTGACAAAGCTTACCCCGATGAAGTCGGGGTTGCCAGGTTTCCGGTTACCGGCTCCCGGCTATGCCATGAGCCGGTAACCGGGCAGGCAGTACATTAAAATTCTACATCATCTGCTACGTTTCCGCCTTGTTCAGCAGCAAATTTTGCAGCGTATTCTTCCTGTTTCTTTTGCTGATAGTCTACAAAGTGATGCGCATTTTCAAATTTGCCATTATCTA
>DASUVL010000811.1:0-5733 GCA_036379015.1 Niastella sp. | reverse complement strand
AATTCCGACCTGTTCCCGACTAGTCGGGAGACTTTGCCCTCTAATTGTTTTGCTTGATGCTGTCCACCTTACAGGTCTTTTTACCGGCAAGCGCTTTATCTTAATTAGCCTCTACATACTTTTTAAAGTTATCCAAAATCGCCTGCCATCCGGCTTTTTGAAAATCAACAGGGTTTATGCTTTCTGGATCAAAAGTTTCAACCACTTTGGTTTCATTTCCATTAACTGAAAAATGAATATCTACTTTCCGTCCATCGCTCATCGTATACTTAATCAACTCATTAGTCTTTACCTGATCATACACACCGCCAAAGTCAAAACCATAACTGCCGTCTTTGGCTTCCATTCTTGTAGAAAACTTGCCTCCTGTTTGTAAGTCATTTTCCGCAGCAGGCGCATGCCAGTCCGGAGAGGGGCTGCACCATTGTTTGATGTGCTCGGGCGCTGACCAAAAATTCCAAACTTTTTCAACCGGAGCATTAATAACGCTTTCTACTGTGATTTTTGTTACACCTGTCGTTTCCATTTTTTTGTTTTTTTATTAGTTAAATAAGGATTGTTATACATTGACAATGCAAACTTACCGGAAGTTATCAAAAACCATGCTGTGTAAACAGGACAAATGAAGGGGTCTTTTGTGACTTACTGTGTTTACCCAACACGCATGATTATTTTTAACAATAAACCCGGTAATTTAGCCTGTTCAAGATAACAAAACGACTCATTACATAAAAAACGATTGCTATGTCTGCTAACCACTCACCCCAATGCAGCTGCGCTGTTTGTCATGACCAGGACATAAGTCAGGCAGAAAAAGAATTACATATTAATGTATCTGAAAACAGCCGGCGCGATTTTATAAAAAAAGCCGGCCGGTTGGGACTTAGCCTGGGAATAGGCGGCGGATTGGTGACTACTCCATTGGCCGCTGCTGCATTACGCGATGAGGAAGCGACGTATAAAGCAGCTGCCATGCAGCACAACAAAGCGGTCCAAAATGGCAAAGCCACCATGCTGACCTTATTACATACGGCCGATATTCATTCGCAGCTCATGACACATGACGAGTTCTTTATTGAAAACGGTAAGCCGGTTTTCAAAAAGCGCGGTGGACTGGCCCACCTTAAAACAATGATCAATTCCTTAAGAAATAAAAATGCCGGCAATACCCTGGTAATTGATGGCGGCGATTGTTTTCAGGGCAGTGGTATTGCAGCGCTCAGCGAAGGCAAAGCGATTGTACCGCTAATGAATAATATCGGCTACGATATTATGCTGCCGGGTAACTGGGAAGTTGTATATGGCAAGGAAATAATGATGAAAGATATGTTTGCCTATGATGGAGTGAAAGTGTGCGCCAATATGTATCATGATACGGAAGATGAGATGAAAGGCGATCTGATCTTTCCGCCTTATTACGTTATACATATTGCCGGAATAAAAATTGGATTTATAGGATATAATGATCCACTCACTCCTAAACGTCAGTCTCCGGCCTATTGTGATGGTATAAAATTTACTGCCCCTGAAATAAACGTAGCCAAGTATATTAAGATCCTGAAAGAGTACGAACAATGCCAAATGGTATTTCTATTAACGCATATGGGTCTGGCGCAACAGTTCGGTTTATCTAATTTGATGCAGGTAAAAGGAGTGGACTATATATTGGGGGCCGATACCCATGAACGGTTGCGTAAGCCGGTACAAGGCGCTTATGCAAAAGTAACAGAGCCAGGCGCCTTTGGTTCCTTTATAGCAAAACTTGATATAGTCATTGAAAATGGCATTATTAAAGACCATGCTTATCAATTGCTGGATGTTGATCCCGACAAATACAAAGCGGATGATGAAATGAAATGGCTGATCAACAAAGCCAATGAACCCTATAAAAAAGAACTGAGCCGGGTAATTGGAAAAACAAAGAACCCGTTGATCAGGTATTATGTGATTGAAACGCCGATGGATAATTTCATCACCGATGCTATTATGTGGAAGTTTAAACCGGATATCGCCCTTAGCAATGGATTCCGTTTTTGTCCGCCCCTGCTCCCCGACCCCGCTACCGGCATGGCCGATATTACCGTTGATTATTTATGGAGTATGCTGCCGGTAGACAGCGAAGCCAAAAAAGGTTCTATTACCGGCCGGCAATTGTTGACGTGGATGGAAATAGAACTGGAAAATGCTTTTGCCAAAGACCCTGCCCGGCGATTAGGCGGCTGGGTGGTGCGATTCAAAGGCATGGAAGTAAACTTTACATTGGGCAATGAAGCAGGTAAAAGAGTAAATTTTATAAAGGTTGGGGGGCAACCAATTGATATGAACCGGGAATACAGTTTTGTTGCCTGTGAGCGCGAAGGAGACCCCGATACCACCATTTGCCGGATGCAAGGTGTTAAACAGCCCAAATTGCTTGGGCATACCATGCACAAGGTCATTGAAGAATATCTTAAGGAGCATTCACCTATTGCGCCTGTTATCGAAGGTAGATGTACTGCAACGGATGCACCTGCTACCCTGCTTACCCAGGTAATGGGTTTGGGGTATGAGTTTAGATAAAAAAAGGGAGGGTCGCTTCCGTCCCGACTAAGCCGGGACGGAAGGCTCACCTTTACAAAAAGGGTGAGTCCCGCCTAAAGCGGGACCCACCCTTTTACAAATTTTGTATATGATAAGTCCTGTAGGACTAATTAACCTTTTGTCTGTTGTTTTTTCAGGAATTGAGCCAGGGCTTTGATACTATCAGAATCAATATAATCAACACCCAGTTCAATCACTTTCTTCCAGGCATCATCAAAATCAGGCACATTCCACAAGCGAACCTCTTTGCCTAAACCATGCGCTTTAATAATTAACTTTTGTAATTTTTCAAAAACATGATCAGGAATGGGGCCGGTACCTTTCCAGCTTGAATAGGTGATAAAGTTATCACTCAGCATAACCATGCGACTAAGCGCTTCTTTGCTATAGCGGGTGCTTAACAAACCATCGAACACCACAAAAGAAGGATAAGAGATATACGTAGACGGATCTGGCTTGTTACCACTTATCAATACCTTGAATTTGGGAGTACGGGTAAGCTCTGGATATTTCTGTAAAATATCAATGACTTTATTTAAAGTTGCAACAGCTTCAGATTTTATATCCAGCATCAACATCAGCCTGCGTGAAGTATCCGCATATGGATAGCCTTTATTGGCTTGAATATATCCCTGGATAGGTTTCAGATACAGCTCTTCCAGTAATTTGTGTTGCGGCACATCCCGTTCTGTATGAGCTACCAGCAATTCATCATTTGCTAATATCACATCCACTTCAATGCAACCAAATTGCAGGTTGTACGCAGAAAACAAAGGCGCTACCTGTTGGTAATCATTGTGCGAATGCGCATTGGCCGTTGAATACGATTTCGGTTGAGCAAAAACTGCTGTGTAGGAAAAAGCAATGAAAAATAATAACTTTCGCATAATAAAATGGATTGGACTTTTTTGCAGGTTTACAGTTAATAATCATTTGGCAATTGGATACTTCCTGCAATCGGAGTAAAAATGACTAGAGTGGGCGCAAATTACAAATTAAACGTCATTCCAACACCTATTAACAAAAACAAAACTTTACACAGAAAAAATCACCAATTCATATATCAGCCATCTTTCTGTAAGGGTAAATCTATCCGGAAAACCTCCGGAGAACGCTTAAAACTAAACGAAAACATAGAAAATAAATTGTAGAAAATACGCATAATCTCATCACACTGACAAAATGCCTGAAAGTCAATCCCAACTACCCACTAACCAGCAATAAAAAAGGCTCACTATTGGGTGAACCTTGCTACTTTGACATTTCAGTGATCCCTGTTATTTTATGGTATTTTTTTTACGGATCATTTAATTACTGATCGTTCCCAGATACACGCTTGCTGACTGCCGGCTTCTGTCTGCAGCAACAAATGCTGCATAGATATGATAGGTCCTTTCAGGTATAGCAGGCGGAATGTATAGCGTATCCCTTCCAACATATTTGAACTGACCGGTGATTTTAAAGTTCGCCTCGCCGTTTTCGATATCGTAAGCCAGTATCATGACCTGATCAAAAGCATTTGGATTAAAATCCTTATCAACAGCATCCCAGGTAACCTGTAATTCATTCGGTGCTGTTTTTGCTGCAGTTATATTTTCTGCTAATGGCAGATCGCCATAACTTACTTTCATTAATACAGGATTGATCACCATATCACTTCCCTCTCCTTCGAAAGCGTTCTTTAACAGATACGACTTGGCGGCATTAAAACCTTCCACTGTGGGGCTGTACCCTCTGTAACCGGCCCGAACAAAGCCTTTAACAGGATGTAACCACCAGTGCGCCTTGGAGAACTTATTCCGGTTGAGCTGCTCCTTTTTACGCGCCGGTTTGGTACGCTTTGCATACAGCGATTTTACATAAGGTATCCCATTCCAGGATGACCCGATCAGTTTTCCCACCTTGCCCCTGAAATCACCATGCATGCCACAGCCATGAGATAATAATTTAATGATAAATGATCCGTAACACAATATAAACTAATGCTATACAAATACAAAATAACCATATACTTAACGTATTTAAAACACATACAAATCAACGTAATTGCCTGGGTTTTGTGTGCGTTTGGTGTGCGTTTGATGTGCGTTTGGTCTGGGTTTAAATGAAAAAAGGATAGCACCAAGTAGCTTATATTCCTGAATAGCATAAAAAAAAATGGCGACCTAAACGCTGTGCGTGAGGGTCGCCGTAGTTTTCAAAACAGGTACAAATTTTCAAGCCTTAACCAAATACGAGACTATACTTTCCCAGGGTACTGATCTATAGGGTTTTTCATTATTTACCTAACAATTCTTCCAGCCTGGTTGAGAATGCTTCGCCGCCATTTCCGTTCCCAACATATCTTCCAATAACATTCCCATCTTTATCGAGCAGGATCTTTGTAGGGAATGCCGTAACATTATATTCTTTTGCTGCATCAAATTTTAATGCATTCTCATTGTTCAGCACCTGCAACCAGGTGAGCCCATCTTCAGCAATGGCAGTTTTCCATAGCCTGATACATTCTTCTTTTGTTTTGGCGTGCTCTGTAGCAATGCCAACTATTTCAAAACCTTTGTCTTTGTATTTTGCATACAGTTCTTTCAGGTGCGGATGACTGGCCCGGCAGGGTCTGCACCAACTACCCCAGAAATCGAGCAGCACATAATGGCCTTTCAGGGCATTAAGATCAACCGGCTTTCCCTGCATATCTAATTTGGATGCGGCAAAAGCGGTCAGTTTCGCTTTATAATAAGTACGAACAGAATCGGTAAGGTGATTAAAGTAAGCTTCCCCACCCGGTATTTTACTGCTGGCTGCTTTTATATCAGCCAGTATTTTATCCGATACTTCTTCACCGGTCAGGTACATGCGAGCCAATACAGCAATAGCTTCTTTATTTTGACCGGTTGCTGCCAGGGCCATACCATAATTATACGACAGGTTATCAGTAAGCTTATAGTCCTCCGGTTTGGTGAGGATACGTGTTTTTACATCAGATGGAAATTTTCCGCCGTTTGCTATATATAATGGCTGCAGGTAATACACTATTTTATCCTGTTTCCCCAGCGCCAGCAATGACCTGGTATATACTGGCATCAGGCGACTGTATGCCTCTTTACAACTACTATCTTTCCTGAACGCATTACTGACACTATCTACCATAGGCCG
>DASUVL010000810.1:0-4081 GCA_036379015.1 Niastella sp. | reverse complement strand
CGGCTTACAGCTTACTTGTATCCAAACTTCCCTAAAAATTCTTCCTTCCGCCGGGTAGCTACTTCTATCAGGGCGTTATCACTCATTTCTATTAATCCTCCCCTGCCCTTGTGGTATTTCTTTACAAAATTCAGGTTAATGATATGCGAATTATGAATGCGAAAGAAAATATCAACAGGCAATATCTCTTCGTACTCTTTAATGATCCTCGATGAAACATATTTTTGATTATCGGTACAATGCACATACGTATACCCTCCTTTGGCTTCAAACCTGATGATCTCCGATAACTGGATAAATACCAGTCCATCGTTATTAGGCAGGGCAATTTTTTGCAGGGAAGAATTGGGCTTATTAATATTGAATAGCAGGTTCTGCAGTTGCAGGTTAATATTCTTAACCCGGATGCGTTCTTTGGCTTTCAGCACAGCCGTTTTTAATTCGTCGATACTCACCGGTTTCAGCAAATAATCCAACGCACTATATTTAAAAGCTTTCAGCGTGTAGGCATCGAATGCGGTAATAAAGATAATTTCAAAATCAATCGGCATGATCCTGTCAAGCAGGTCAAAGGCATTACCATGGGGCATTTCAATATCCAGGAATACCAGGTCGGGTTGTTTGGCAGCAATCAGGGGAATAGCGGTTTCTGCGCTAACGGCGTCACCGATAATCCTTACATCAGGGCAGCATTCGTTTAATAATCCGTGTAAAATCCGGATATTTTTTGGCTCGTCGTCGACAATCAATGCGTTAATCATACGGCAAAGAAAATGAATATATTAAAAAACTGGAAAACTTATTGTCACCCTGGTCCCCAATGAATTGTGAATATCGTCCTCCAGGTCGTCAATATGCATCGTAATTTTCCGATCATGCTCCTGGTTAAACATCGAAATACGATCTGCAGTCAGTGATAGACCCTTTGACTGGTAATTGATCGGTGAAATACTTTTGTACTGCATCGCTGCTTTTCGGCCCACCCCGTTATCATCGAGTATACAAATAAGGTAATCGCCCTCGCGTTTTACGGTAATGGTTACCTTACCCGCTTTATCCTTGCGAAAACGCAATCCATGCCGCACGCTGTTCTCTACAAAGGGTTGCAGGATCATAGGCGGAATGTAGTATTCTGCCGGATCAACCGTTTTATCAATGGCTACCGACCAGGTGAACGCGTTTTCCAAACGGGTCTTTTCTATCTCCAGGTAATTGGTTAAATAATCCAGTTCCTCTTCCAAGCTAATTTCCGGTTTCGAAGAAAAATCAAGGGTTTGCCGGATCAATCGCGAAAACCCGGAGATAAATTTATTAGCCCCGGCCACATCGGCGTCCATTACATATTGTTGAATGGAGTTGAGGCTGTTAAAAATAAAATGGGGGTTCATTTGCGCCTTACGCGACAATTGCTCCAATTCGTTGATCCGTTTACTGATCTTTGTTTTTTCCCGCTCCCGCTTCCTGATGCGTCGAATGATCAATAACACCGTTGCTCCGGTAACCGCCAAAAACAACAAGCCGATCAATACCCGGAATCCCGTTTTCTCATACAACAACTTCTCAATAGTAAAACCAGTCGCAAGCACCTGACTGGCCACATCGAACTTATTAATGGCCTGCAACTGCAATTGGTATTCTCCCGACGGTAAAGTAGGATAGCTTAAAAAAGTCTCTCTTGTTTCTTTCCAGGCGCTGTCGAGCCCCAGTAACCGGTAGCGGTAGCGGATGTCCCCGTTCGATTTAAATGAAATGCCTGCATAATTAAACCGGATACTGTTCTTTGCATGGGGAATAATAACTGGCGCTTCAGTCGGATAAAAGGTTTCATCCCCAACCGTAACATCTACCATCCGCAGATCACAACGCGACTCACTGATCACTTTTTCCTCATCAAAAAACGTGATGCCTTCAGGCGTGCCAACATATACATTATTGCCGTCGACATATACAGCGTTTATAATATCTGAGGCGAGGCCGTCACCGGTAGTATATTTTGTAACCGGATAACCAGGTCGCGCTACGTTTATTTTATTTATTCCTTTATCGGTACCTACCCATAGAGCGTTGCCATTTATAAACATGGTGCGGCAAACATTACTCGTTAGACCCCTGTTCCGGTTAATAGTGGCTACAACACGGCCGTTTTTATAGCCGATGATACCATCTCCGTACGTGCCCACCCATAAAACACCGGCCGCATCTTTTTGAATAGCTGTAATACGGGTACTTAATGCCGGCATTTTTTCACCCGGGAACTGTATCGATCCATCGGGCAGGCGGAAATACAACCCGCTTAATGTTCCAATATAGGTTGTATCGTTGCTAACAAATACTGACGTTGACCGTTCATGCCAGATGGTGTCTGTAATCGTAAACGTTTCGGGGTTCACTACAAAAACATTATCTTTTGTAGCCACATACAACTTATCGCCATGTTGAAAAAGGCTTTTCACCACTATATGAGGCAATTCGACATAAGCATTAAAACCGGACGATCCCAATTTAAGCAACTGGTAGTTGGTTCCGCCAAAAATATATTTGTCCTTATAAGTACTTAAAGCACCAACCATAGTAACACCCCCGCGGATCATAATACGTTCCCTTTCCGGCTTTCCCGTTTTTCTATTTAACCGGTATAAGATATTCAACTCGGTACTGGCCAGCATAGATTCGCCGTACCGGGCAAATGCAAATACCTGTACAGGTAAATTATTGTTCCGCAGCTTATAATTGGTAACAAAGGGTGAACTCAACCGGTAAACACCATGACCCAGTGTCGGAAACCAGACATTACCTTCCGTATCCTTAAAAATATTGCTTACAGGAATTCCGGGCAACAGGTTTTGGGTACTACCGGGTCTGTTTAAATCATACAAAACAACCCCATCCATGGTACAGGCACCAACATGGGTTTCATCGATAAAGCCATAATTAACATGTTTTTCTCTTACAGGATAAGTAACTGTTCTATCCTGCCCCACAGAAGTGACACTCGTAGTAGTTCTATCGCTGATCCATACCAGTGATTTCGGGGTCATAGCAAAATAGGAGAAATGGTTGGCATAAGCAGGAATTGTTTTCCTTAGTTGAAACCGGTCATTTTTATAATCATATACATTGAAGCTCTCTATTACCCTGAATGCCCCATCAGCACCGGCGCTGATGGTATTTATAAAAACGATCGGTTTCGAATTGATGGAATCAATAATGGTAACATTCCCATTTACATGTACCAGGTGCAGTTTTTTAGTTTCCTGCATAAGGATGTTACCGGCTTTATCTTCTGCAAAACGAATAACATAATCATCGAGGTGAATACGTTTCAAAACCGGATCATTGTTCTGGGTATAAATTTTTCCTTTATAATAATAACAAACAGATTTTTTAAACGGGGCTATCCAGATCCTGCCTTTTGAATCGGCAAACAGCTGAATTATTTCATTATCGGGCAGCCCGTCTTCTTTAGTGAAATTTTTGAAATGGGTGCCATCAAATCTGCTTAAACCAATATCAGTTCCAAGCCATAAAAACCCTTCCTTATCCTGTGTCATACAGTATACGGTAGATCCGGGCAACCCATCCTTGCTTTCGTAATGAGTATAGCCAAATTCCTGACTAAAAACAGCCAGCGGACATAAAACCCCAAGCAGCACCGCAAACAAAAAAAATCGCATATCTCGTATAAAAGTAATTAGTTATTTGACATTAAAAAACCGGAAAACTGATGGTAACCCGGGTCCCCAATGGATTTTGTAAATCATCTTCCAGGTCGTCTATCTGCATGGTGATTTGTTGCTCATGCTCTTTATTGAACATCGCTATACGATCTGCCGTTAAGGACAAGCCTTTTGACTGATAATTGATCGGGGAAATGCTTTTATACTGCATGGCTGCCTTCCTCCCTATCCCGTTATCTTCCAATATACAGATCAGGTGATCGCTTTCCCGTTTTACAGTAATGGTTACTTTACCCGCTTTGTCCTTACGAAAACGCAATCCATGCCGCACGCTGTTCTCCACAAAAGGTTGCAGGATCATCGGCGGAATATCATAGTCTGCCGGATCAACCGCTTTGTCAATG
>DASUVL010000809.1:0-10909 GCA_036379015.1 Niastella sp. | reverse complement strand
CCCATCATCTGATCGTCATCATCTTTTGGTTTAAGGGCTACTTCATCATTGTCATAAATTAATTGCGGAATACGCAGGCGAAACATCAGTGAAGAACTGTCTATCCAGTTTTTACCACCAGGCCATCCGGCTACATTCGGTGGGTAAAATAATATTTGGCCCAGCAAACGCTGTAGTAATAATTGCGCCATTTCGTTTTCGAGTTTCATGGGCAGCGCCCGGCGAATGCCAACGATTAACTCAACAGGCGATTTAATTCTACAGCCGATATTTTTAGCATCATAGAACCAATCGCTTGTTACAATATCTTTCATCAATCCATTTATATCGTAATTGCTTTGGTAAAAACGGTCAGCCAGCCACGTTATATGACCTTCGTCCGGTACATCGTTCACGAAGTAGCGATATATTTTACTGGTAATATAGTTAGCTGTTTGTTTGTGTTCCAGTAGAATATTCAGCACATCATCGCCATTAAAGTTGCCTGTTTTGCCCAGCACAGTCTTTTTCCCATCATCGTGCTGGAACTTTCTAAATGCAAACTCCCCGCTTATAGTAGCACCCCAACCGGTAAATGCGCGGGCGGCTTCTTTAATATCGCTTTCGGTGTAATTGCCGCGGCCCATGGTAAATAATTCCATCACTTCCCGGGCGAAGTTTTCATTGGGATGACCTTTCTTATTTTGATTATTGTTGAGGAAGTTGATCATGGAAGCGCTTTTACTCACTTCGCGTAACAGGTCGCCAAAATTGCCCAATGCGTTTTGACGAATGATATCCAGCAATTGTTGCTGGTAAAGGATATTTATATTGCGACTGGCAAAATGCCCGTGCCAGAAGAGGGACATTTTTTCTCGTAACTGCTGTTCGCTGTTGACCATCAGGTTCAGCCAGGTGATATTTAGACTCTTCAGGTCTTCCCGTGATTGCTTACGAATTTTTCGGCGTTGATTTTCATCGGCTCCGCGTTGTTGCATGCCTACTTCTTTGACGCCCATAACCAGTCCCTTCAGTGCATTATCAGCAACATCGATCATTTCAGGGCCTTTGGCAGATGCTTTAAACAGTGCATTAATATAAGATTTATGCGAGGCAGTAGCTAATTGGTGGTATTCTTCAGCCATTGGGCCAAAGCCGGCACGCCATAGCAGGTGTTGATTTTTCAACTGGGGTGTTACAATCATTTACAGGGCGTTTTGTTTGTGACTGCTACCACTGTTTAAAGTTTAACGATATTTTTTAAATTAATGAGAACTTGATAAGAAAGGTGGGAGATGGAGGAGTGTTGCGGGTTTTTGCGGGGCAGAAGGGTGGGGGCAGGAATAAATGGATGTTGGTAAAACCGTTTATATATTGGAGTATCGTTGGTTGGAGCTGAATAGAGATGCTTCAAGAATGCAGTAAGACCAATTTGCTAATGAAAATACAAATCAAGTTAAAAAAGGCTGCACTGTAAAAATGCAGCCTTTTTGTTGTGGTTTCAAATTATCCTTTATTATTGAGCAAAAAACGGCAGCCAATATTGAATTGAACTTTCCCGTCTGTGAAAATTCCAGCTGTAAACTGATCATATTTACTGCGATTGCCAGTGTTAGGTTTGTCGGGAGATGTTTCTGATTTCGAATAGGCAACTCCCAGCAGGCTATTGAGCGATGTTTCCAGGTGGAATTTTTTTGTGATGGCAAAAGATAAACCGGGGGTTACATTCAGCCCAGTACTCCATCCTTTGGAAGTTGTTTTAATTTGGGGGTAAGGATAATTATAATCAAGCCGGGTCTCTTTGCCTTTAAATGTTGAGTACCCTGCTCCAACCTCGCCAAAAATGTACAGGCGATTAACAACAGGTATATACTGACGTGCAAAAATGTTTACTCCATAAGTATTGTCTTTGCTTTCTAATATATTGCCGTTGTTTTCCGATTTACGTCTGAGATAGGTTAATCCAACGCCTACAACAAGGTTATCCTTAACAACTATACCTACGGCCGGGCTGATATTCAGGTTATTGGTTTTGTAATATGGTGTATCTGCACCCATTTTGCTTTTATTATACCCAATATTACCCCCTAGCCAGATTGCTCCTTTGCTGATCTGCGCGCGTGTTGTTACCATAAATGCACAAACGAAAAGAATGGAAAGTAAAAATCTTTGTTTCATATTACTTTGGTTTTTGGTACCGCAAATATGAAAAGCAAAAAGGAAGAATACACTAGTGTACACTTCCTTTAGCAAAGATTTATGTTAAGTAAAATAAAAGGCTAATAAAACGTATAGGCCTATTAGTTGATCTTGTCAGCACCGAAATAACTGTGTAGCACAGCCGGTAATTGAATACCCTGCTCGGTTTGATGATTTTCCAGTAAGCAGGCAACTATTCTTGGTAAGGCTAATGAGCTGCCATTTAATGAATGCACCAATTGATTTTTTCCATTGCCATCTTTGAACCGGATCTTCATTCGATTGGTTTGATAAGTTTCGAAGTTTGTCACAGAGCTTACTTCGAGCCATTTTTGCTGGGCAGCGCTGTATACTTCGAAATCATAAGTAAGCGCTGATGCAAAGCCCATATCACCACCGCATAATTTTAATATCCGGTAAGGCAGGTCCAGTGATTGCAGCAGGGTTTCAACATGGTTTACCATTTCTTCCAGTACTTCGTAGCTTTTATCAGGATGAACCAGTTGAACTACTTCTACTTTGTCAAACTGGTGAAGCCGGTTCAATCCGCGTACATCTTTTCCATAGCTACCTGCCTCACGGCGAAAACAAGGTGTATAGGCCGTCATTTTAACAGGCAGTTCAGTTTCTTTTAATAACTCATCGCGATAAATATTGGTTACCGGAACTTCGGCTGTAGGTATCAGGTAAAAGTTGTCTTCTGTAACAAAGTACATTTGTCCTTCTTTATCGGGTAACTGACCGGTGCCAAAGGCAGATGCCTCGTTCACCATAAGCGGCGGCATAAATTCTTTATAGCCCGCATTGGTATTATAGTCTAAAAAATATTGTATCAATGCCCGTTGCAGTTTGGCGCCTTTGCCCATATACACGGGGAAGCCGCTGCCAGTAATTTTATTACCGAGCTCAAAATCGATCAGGTTATATTTTTTTGTCAGGTCCCAGTGAGGCACCGCACCAGCATGGAGTTCAGGTTTTTTGCCTCCTTCGCGTATAGTAACATTTTCTTCGGGAGTTTTACCTGGGGGCACTTTGTCAGAAGGCAGGTTGGGCAGTTTTACAATCTGCTCCTGTAACTTTTTTTCCGTTTCAGCCAGTTGATCGGCGATCGGTTGTAAAGTTGTTTTTAAAGTAGTCACTTCCTGTCTCCTGGTTTCGGCAGCTTCTTTCGGACCTTTGGCCATTAATTGCCCGATTTCCTTGGATGCGGTATTTATTTTTGACTGTGTAGTATCAAATTCAAGCTGTAATTTTTTACGGGTATCATCCAGGGACACGATCTCATCTACCAATGCAATATCCCCGAAATTTTTTATAGCCAGTCTTTCCTTTACCAGTGCCGTGTTTTGTCTAATAAATGCGATCTGTAACATGTGAAATCAGGTTTGCGGCAAAGCTAAAACTAATGTGCTAATTAGGGAAAACCAATTAGCTAATTTACTAATTAGCTAATGTGCCAAAGGAATACAGGTTCTGGGATGCGTTATTTATCGAGTTTGTCGGAAAGATGAGCCGGGAGGTATTATCACATTAGCAAATTATCGAATTATCACATTAATTTTGCATCATGCAGGCAAATGACGATTTACAAACCCGTTGGTGGAAGCTGGAAGAAAAACTGATGGAACGGTTTGACAAAAAACCGGACATGGAAACTATTTTATTTTTAATAGGTATCCAGGAATTTGGGGATATCAAGGCGAAGTTTACCAAAGAACAAAAGCAGGACCTGATGCATATAGCTACGTGTTCGTTGTTAGCGCAAAGCGGCTATTACGAACTGGAAGGAGTAGATGAAGAAGGCTGGCCGCATTTTAGGCAGTTGAAGGAATTACCGGTCATGAACCTAATGGAGCAGGAAAGTTTTCTGAAAGATCATATTCTGTTATATTTTGATCAGGTAGGGTTCTAAGCATAATTAGCTAATTAGATAATATGCTAATTTGCTAATTGAGGATGGTGCGTTTTGAGATATAGGGAATATACGCAAATCCATGATTCATCCGTTTATTACAAACAAGGCCCCGATCAGTGGGGGAGCTTGAAGCGTGTGGCTGTTTTGTATTCCATTATCACATTGGTTGCTTATAATCACTATGGCGCACAATATCACAATAGATCATTATTACAACTATGAATAAACTATTACTCCTCGTATCCGTACTTATTGCTTCAGCTTATAATCTGAAACCTGCCTACCAGGTTGGTAAAGGCGATCTTAATAAGGATGTAGAATTGGTGACCTCCAAAGGCACACTGGTTATTCGCTTATCAGATTCTACCCCGCTGCATCGCAATAATTTTATAAAACTGGTTAATCAGCATTTTTACGATGGAGTTTTGTTTCACCGGGTTATGAGCCAGTTTATGGTTCAGGCCGGCGACCCTAAAAGTAAAACTGCTAAACCAGGGGAGGCATTGGGGCAGGGTAATCCGGGTTATGCCATTCCCGCCGAAATGCGGCCTTACCTGTTTCACAAAAAAGGCGCCCTGGCTGCCGCCCGTACACCCGACGAGATCAATCCTACCCGGGAGAGTAATGGGAGTCAGTTCTACCTGGTACATGGAAGGGTTTACTCGGAGGAAGAATTGAATTCCGTAGAAACCAGACTCAACGGCTATAAGATCCCTGAAGCCCATCGGGAAGTATATAAAACGCTTGGTGGTACGCCTTCCCTTGATCAGAAATATACCGTGTTTGGTGAGGTGATAAAAGGCCTGTCAGTAATAGATAGTATTGCCGCCGTTACTACCGGCGAGCGTAACCGCCCGGTGGAAGACGTCCGGATCTTTAAAGCCAGCCTCGTTAAAAGGCAATGATGTGAGAAGTACGAAAAGCCGGGGTGCGTGAACCGGTCATAACATAATTGTTCACTTTCAGCCTTTCGGCCTTTTGGACTAATAGAAATTTCTTAATCTTGCAGCACAAAATTTCAAAACATGAATTTTCCGGATAATCTTCGCTACACTAAGGATCATGAATGGATTCAGTTGGAAGGCAACGTGGCTACTATAGGAATTACTGAATTTGCCCAACGCGAGCTGGGTGATATAGTGTATGTTGAAATTGAAACAGTTGGTAAAACCCTAATGGCGGAAGCCGTATTTGGTTCGGTAGAAGCCGTTAAAACCGTTTCTGACCTGTACCTGCCGGTTTCGGGTACTATTAATGAGGTGAACCCGGCATTGGCCGATTCGCCTGAACTGGTTAATACCGATCCGTATGGCGAAGGCTGGATGGTTAAAATGACCGTAAATAATCCGGAAGATGTAAAAGCATTAATGGATGCCGCAGCTTATAATAACCTGGTTGGCGCCTAAAAATTAAACATCCGGAGCGGCTGTTATTACGTAAATTGAAAGTGGTTGAATGCCACTTTTTTTATAACGCGCCACGTTCAGGGTAAACACATTGGGAATAACACTAACATATACCGAACAGGAGTTGGTGTCTCTGTTACGTAACAGGGATAATAAAGCCTATGCCTACCTATACGATAATTATGCAGCGGCGTTATACAGTATTATATTACAGATAGTGAGCGATGCCGAACTGGCCAATGATGTAATGCAGGAGGTGTTTGTAAACATCTGGCGCCGGATTGAGCAGTACGATGCGGGTAAGGGACGATTGTTCACCTGGATGATGAATATTGCCCGCAATGCCTCTATAGATACCTTACGCTCGCGGAGCTACCAGAACAGCCGCAAAAACCAATCGATACAGGATAACGTAGATACCTTACAGGTTACGGATGTTATACAGCCTGGAATAGATACCATAGGGTTGCGTAAAATGCTGGAAAAATTAAAGGACGAGCAACGGGTTTTGATAGAACTGGCTTATTTTAAAGGTTATACGCACGAGGAGATCGCTGAGCTGGAAAAGATACCGCTCGGCACGGTGAAGACGCGCATTCGCAATGCATTGATTCAGTTACGGGGATTATTAAAGTGAATATACAGGAATACATATCAAGTGGCATAGTCGAGAGCTATGTGTTGGGGCTCGCTGATGAGGCGGAACGGGTAGAATTTGAACAAATGTGTACCCTTCATGCCGAAGTACGGTTAGCCCGGGATGCTTTTGAGCTATCCCTTGAACAACATGCCTTAGCTTCTGCTGTTGCTCCTCCTGCTCGTTTGCGGGAAGCCATCCTGCAGCAGCTGTCCACGGAGGATACTAATAGAACTGCGCCCGTGGTTGAAATGCAACCCATCAGGCGGTCAGCTATTCCTATGACCATGCGATATGTGGCTGCGGCTTCCATCATTCTATTAGCGGGTAGCGCCGTTTTGAATATCTATTATTTCAATAAATACAAGGATTTTAGCAAACGTTATGATCAGTTGCTGGCGCAACAAACAGATCTGGCTAAAAACAATGATGTCCTGCAAACTAAATTAAGCACTTACGAACATACCATCGCCGGGTTAACTGATACCAATATGGCGGTTATTAAAATGTATGGTAGCGGGGTGCCTGCCAATGGTAGTCCGGCCCCGGGTAGTTTGGCAACCGTTTTATGGGATACCCGCTCAAAAGATGTTTACCTGATGGTGAATAACCTGCCACAACCAATTGCAGGTAAACAATACCAGCTTTGGGCCATTGTAGATAACCAACCTGTTGATGCCGGTATGCTCGATATGGAGAAGGGTCAGGTAATGGTAAAAATGAAAAATATCCCCCGTGCCCAGCTTTTTGCCATCACCCTCGAACAGCAGGGAGGAAGCCCCACTCCTAAAGGGCCTATGTATGTGCTTGGGAAAGTGTAATTGAATATGTGAAACGGTCCGCCAGCTGGCGGATGAAACGGGAAAAAGCCAAGGTGCCCGATTTCTCCCTGAAACCTGAATCTTCTAACCTGCAACCAGTAACCAGCACTTATTTTCCGGTAAACTGTTTTCCCTTAGCATACCTGCCTGCCGGTAGGCAAGTTAGCCCCGCGACTGCTCTCCCGATCCCGACATGTCGGGAGGACTGGCGGACGGTCGTGCGTCGCCAAAGGCTTTGCCGGCGCCACGCAGGCAAGGCATTATCTAATTGGCTAATTTGCTTTATCTTCCCTCCCTATATGATGCGTCTTGTTAAAAAGCTTTGTACCTGGAAAGTAATTCCCATTGTGTGGACTGCCCTTACTATTTTTTTATTGTGTATACCTGGTTCCGCCATTCCCGATGAAGGTGTTTTTGCCACAGATGGCATTGATAAAGTGGTGCATACCATTTTGTTTGGCGGCATTGTTTTGCTGTGGGGGTTCAACCTGTATTATCGTCGGAGTGACAATCAGAAATGGCAGCGGATTATTGTAATACTGACATTTTTCAGTGTGGGATTGGGGATTGGGTTAGAATTTCTACAACGCGATTATATTCCTAATCGCAGTTTTGACGGCTTCGATATCATAGCCGATTCGGCTGGTGCTATTATAGCAGCTTGCTATCATTGGTTTGTAAGAATAAAATAGGGAAGTGCAATTTGTAAATCAGTTAGTTATATAAAATAAAATAGCCCCTGTGGAAACAGGGGCCGTAACCAAAACTAACTGCTTATGAGAAAATTGACTGCTTTGTGTGAGTCGTTAAAAAAGAACTTTATTATATAACGCAAATCCGATGCCATTAGTATAGAGTAGCCCGTTAAAGTAAGATTAAAACTTGTGTGGCTAACTGGCAAAGAACTTACGTTGAAATTTCTATTGCAAAGGAACTACGTATTTCCTGAATTTCATCACCATTCTCCGACTTTTTGTAAAACGTTAACATTCGCGTGTTTTTAGGATTAGAAATCAGCATCAACAGCACGTAAAAATCCTACCAATAAACCGAACGAACGTTAATTTCAATTGCCTGTAACTCCTTCAGTAAGCCTATTTTCGGTTAAAAGTACCGTTATAACGGGGAGTAGTATGCTTGATTGATTTAATGAAAAATTAATGTATAATTCTTAAGAAAGTTGCAAAGCGTATTTGTTGTTGCAATTTGCTAATTAAGGAAAGTAGGTAGTGTAGGGCGGGGTGAAACACCGATCCACACTGCATTACCACCTTTGCGCCATTTTGCCGAATAAAAATCCACCTTGCCGGGTGTAGTAACACTGGTTTAATTTACAGTGAATAAAAAAACGCAACAGAATTAACTGTTACGTTTTTTTATTACTAAATTTCTTTTAGTTATTAGTTCTGCTTGGCCAGCTTCTCCGCATTCTCTGCAAATTGTAATGCATCAATAAACTCCTGTACATTTCCATTCATTACATCATCTAAGTTATAAACGGTAAGGCCAATACGATGGTCGGTAATCCGGCCTTGTGGATAGTTATACGTTCTGATCTTTGCACTGCGGTCGCCGGAGCTTACCAGGCTTTTTCTATGTCTTGAAATTTCTTCTTCCTGTTTACGGACTTCTTGTTCATATAATTTAGTACGCAACATTTGCATGGCTTTTTCCCGGTTACCTAACTGTGTACGTTCTGTTTGACACATTACCACCATACCAGTAGGAAGGTGGGTTAAGATAACTTTGGTTTCAACCTTGTTTACGTTCTGACCACCGGCGCCACCGCTTCGGGCAGTTTCCATCTTCACCTCGCTGTCTTTTACTTCCACATCCACTTCTTCTGCTTCAGGCATTACAGCAACAGTAGCGGCGGAGGTATGTACCCGGCCCGATGTTTCTGTATCAGGAACGCGTTGTACGCGGTGTACGCCACTTTCAAATTTCAGGGTGCCGTACACATCTTCACCGGTTACTTCTAACTGAACCTCTTTGTAGCCACCTACGGTACCTTCCGATTCGCTCAGAACGGCTGTTTTCCAGCCCTTCTTCTCACAATAGCGTAGGTACATGCGGAAAAGATCGCCGGCAAAAAGGCTGGCTTCATCACCGCCCGTACCGGCCCGTATTTCAACAATAGCATTTTTCTCGTCCTGCGGATCTTTGGGTATCAGCAACTGGCGAATATGGACTTCCAGCCTTTCTTTTGATTCTTCCAGTGGCGGCAGCTCTTCCTTGGCCAGCTCCCGTAACTCGGCATCATCGCCATTTAGCGCTTCTTTGTAAATATCCAGGTCGCTTAACACCTTTTTATATTCCTCATATGCTTTCACAATTTTCTCAAGGCTGCGATACTCCTGGCTTAAGGTTCTGAACTTCCTGTTATTGCTCACAATTTCAGGATTGGTCAATGCTACCCCAAGGTCCTCAAACTTTGCTTTTATGGCTTCCAGCTTGTCTAACATAGTTTTGACTTATTTTTGAACAGTCCAAAAGTCGGAAAGAGGCGTGCCACGGTAATCCGGACGACGCAAACAAACCATGGCAGGCCTTTTACCAGGACTTACCATTTTAACGACTGTTATTAAAACCTGCAAAGTTAATTGTTTCATTGCTTACATGAATTACAGAAAGTTTCAGGCTGATCATTTATTTACCGGTCAGGAATGGTTATCAGGCGATTCCGTTTTGATTACCAGCCCGGAAGGAGAAATTATTGACATAGTACCGGTTGCCGGGGCGGGGGAAGATATAGCAATTTTTTCTGGTATATTAAGCCCCGGTTTTGTAAACTGCCACTGTCACCTGGAGTTGAGCCATATGAAAGGCCTCATTCCTGAAAAAACCGGCATGATCGACTTCCTGGTACGGGTCATTCAGCAACGCGGGTATGAGGCTGACCTCATAAAAAAAGCTATTGAGGAGGCAGAAAACAGCATGGTACAAAATGGTATTGTGGCGGTGGGCGATATTTGTAATACCGCTAATACAGTGGAACAAAAAAAGGAAGGCCGGCTACTGTATCATAATTTCATAGAAACCATGGGGTTTATTGAAAGCACCGCGGCGCAGCGTTTTGAAGCTTCCAGAACAGTGTATGAGCAGTTTGCCCGTTTATACAGAACACCGGCTGAATCAAATTCAATAGTACCACATGCGCCGTATTCTGTTTCTCCGGCACTGTTTCAAATGATCACCCGTTTTCCCGGAAATCACCTGCTTACCATTCACAGCCAGGAAAGCGCGGCGGAAAGGGAGTTTATTGAAAAAGGAACCGGCGATTTTCACCGGTTGTATGAGGCATTACATATTGATATATCTTTTTATAAAACCAGGTCAGCACATAGTCTGAAAACCTATCTTTCGCACTTTCTGCCCAATCAATCGCTGATACTGGTACATAATGTAACCACTAATAAAGAAGACCTCGATTATATTGCCACTGGCGAATTACTCCCGATAGCTATCGGGACCAATTTGTTTTTTTGTGTTTGTCCTAATGCGAATACCTATATCGGCAACCCCTTGCCGAACATTGACCTGTTGCGGCAATACAAGGCCGTTATTACTGTTGGAACCGATAGCCTGGCGTCAAATAATCAGCTAAGTATACTGGCTGAACTACAGACTATCCGCCGGCAATATCCCCAAATAGAAACGAAAGAATTATTGCAATGGGCTACCTGGAACGGCGCGCAAGCGCTGCAATTACATGATGTGATTGGTAGCTTTGAACCTGGTAAAAAACCGGGCGTGCTTGTAGTAAGTAATGATCTAAGCGGGGTTGAAAGGGTATTGTAAGTGGGGTATATAGCTTATTCAACAAAGCTCGCGAAGTCTTGAGATTTTAGGACGTGTCAGAGTGGACCAAGCTACAATTTCTACAGGTTCCTGTCCATATTCCTTCGCACCCGCTTTTGATCTCGTTCGTACCTGATCCCAGACTCATTCG
>DASUVL010000808.1:0-19751 GCA_036379015.1 Niastella sp. | reverse complement strand
ACCCATATGCCTTGCGTTTATGCTGAAGGTGTCAAATTAATTAATAATTAATTTTTATTTAAAAGCGCCAGACTAATCCGTCCGCAAACTTATTACCGGGTTAATTAAAGACACCCTGATAATTTCTTTGGTGATAACCGCCAATGCAATCAGCACTGTTGCTGCAACCGGAACCAGAAATATTGTCCAATCAAGACTGATACGGTAAGGATAAGCCGAAAGCCAGTTATGCATCGCGATAGCCATCAATGGAAGGGCAATGATCAGCGCAACAAGGATCAGGATTAAAAAATCTTTTGAGAGTAATGAAAACAATTGAGATAGAGAAGCGCCGAATACTTTTCGTACGCCAATCTCTTTGGTGCGGTAAGCAGTTACCAGAGCAACAAGGCCATACAATCCGAGACCCGAAATAAAAATAGCGAGTATGGTAAACTGATTGAACAGGCTCATAGTGATCTTGTCCTGCCTGTAGTATTGATTTAGGATATCATCTAAAAATGCATAATCAAAATATAATGAAGGAAAGTGCTTTTTATACAATGCCTCTACAACCGGCAGGTCCTTTGGCCTGATCCGGATGGTGGTTGTGTTCATCCACGGACCGGTATTATATACCAGCACCAGCGGCTCTATTATATTATGAAGCGATTTATAGGAATAGTCATGTACCACTCCAATGATCCGTCCTTTCTTATGGGGCCCTTCCAGTTCTTTATCCAGCGCTGACGTCCACCCCATGGACCGTACAAAAGCTTCGTTGACTATAAAGGCTTCTGTTTTGTCTGTGGAAAAGCTGTCGGAGAAATTGCGACCCTCCACCAATTTCATCTGGAACAAGGGTATATAATCAGGATCCACCTCAAAGAAATTGCACATAAATTCTTTTTTTCTACCATTAGTTTCGGCGACGGTGGTAGAAGATCCTAATCCCTCAATTTCCAGTCTTGCTCCGGAAGTAAGGCGGATGATTTCGGGACGTTTTCTCAGATCGTTCTGAAAAGCCCGTAAAGATCCGCCGAGCGTTGAATCGCTGGGAAGATAAACGGCCATCAACTGATCCTTGTTATAACCAAGGTCTCTGTTGCGGAGATTCTGCATCTGGTAATAGATAACGGTGGTTCCCATGATCAGTGCTGCGGCTATAGCAAACTGTGTTACTGTTACTACCTTCCGCAACCATATGCCCTTGAAAGATCGTTGCCATCGACCTTTTAATACTGTAACAGGTTTATAAGCGCTCATCACAACAGCGGGATAAATGCCCGCCAGCAAAAAAGATATCAAAAGAACGCATGTTGTAAAAATAATGATATGACCCCATTGAACTGCTAACCTGGTTTCCAGAAGACTATTAACTAATGGCAGCCCCAGCATAACGAATATATTACCGAAGATCCACGCAATAATGATCAATAAGAAGGATTCAAAAAGAAACTGTGTTATTACCTGGATTGGTCTTGCGCCTATCACTTTTCTTACCCCTACTTCCCTCGCTCTTTCAAATGAGCGTGCAGTGGTGAGATTAATATAGTTGAGCAGGGCAATCAATAATATGAAACCGGCCAGCAAAGAAAAGATCAGGCTGTATTGTTTGTTGCCCTTGGCAGTATCACCCAACTTGCCTTTACTGAAATGTACATCTTTGAGCAGTTCTGATTCAAATTCCATCTTATAGGAAGTTGCTCCCCCGGCATTGAGCTCAGGCTGTACATACGTTGAACTGATAGATGCGAGCTTTTTTGAAAACCGTTGAAGATCGGGTTCGGTTTTGAATAAAACAAAACTGAAACAACCCAATTCATCAAGCCATTTCGTGTTCTTATCAAAATCGCCGCTTATCAAAGCAGGTATATTAAGATCTGAATTTGATGGCCTGTCCTCAATAACTCCTGTAATCAGTAGCGGCTCCTTATCGCAGATAAGGGTTTTACCCAGCGCAGGTAATTTGCCAAAATATTTCCGGGCTACAGACCGGGCAACTACAATTGAGTTGGGTGCTTTGAGTGCATTGACCGGCGAACCTTCGATAAATACGAAATCAAAAACGGAGAATATGCTCTGGTCGCTTTTGCAAAAATCGTTTTCCCGGTATAATCGATCCTGCCATTTAACAGTTACTGCTGTTTCCTGAATGCGCACTGCTTCGGCTATTTCAGGCAGGTTCCGTTTTAAGTTCGGAGCAAGCAAGGCCGGTGCTGTGGCCAGTCGCAGATCATTTTCAGGCGAGCGCAAATTAGCGGTTACCCTCACTATACGGCTGGCATTTTTATTATACTGATCAAAGGCCAGTTCGTGCCGCACATACAGAAATATGATTGTGCAGGTTGCAATACCGATAGATAATCCGAGGATATTAATAAGAGAAAAAGCTTTATGCCTGAGCAGGTTCCGCCAGGCGATCTTCAGGTAGCTTTTCATCATAAGCAGAAATTTAATGACCTGTTAAAATAGAAGAGAATACTAATTTGCCGATTTACTTTGAAAAGTAACTCCGAAAAGGAAGTTTTAAGAAAGGAATAACACTTGTACGCTGGTATAATAATTTTTTGTGATCCGGGCTGGGCGAAACATGCCAGCCATGTTGCTCATTCTCTTATATTCGTCGTCATTAGCATACTTTTAAACGGCTCTTATGCAATTATTATTCGACAATATAACCCGCCATATATCACTTTCAGATGAAGAAAGAAATGTAATAAGTTCATATTGGATCATTAAACACCTGAACCGGGGCGAGCATTTACTGGAAGAAGGTTCTATTTGCCGGTATGATGCCTTTGTTTTGGATGGAAGTCTCAAAGGTTACATTGTAGATCCATTAACCGGCAAGGAAGATATTGTGTTCCTCGCCATTGCAGGTTGGTGGGCATCTGATCTGGCAAGTTTTCATAATCAGGATGCCAGTAGCCTGACTATTACCGCTATTTCTCCAACAACCGTAGCGCTTATCAGCCGTTCTTCTTTCGATGAGCTGCTTGAAAAGCTACCTAAACTTGAAAAGTATTTTAGAATAATACTTCAAAACCATGCAACTGCCTTGTTACAACGTATTTATTTTAGAAATGCCCATGACGCAAAAAGCCGGTACAGGACGTTTTTACAGAAGTATCCATCTTTAAACGAACAAATTCCTCAATATCTTATTGCGTCCTATCTGGGAATTTCTGCTGAAATGCTAAGTAAGATCAGAGCACAAAAGGACTTATAATTATATCTTGAACCAGTTCAATTTATTTAAGGACTGATTAGAAGAATTTTACTGGCAAATGCTAAAAAAGCCAGTAATGAAAATATTAAATGTACAATCCAGTGCCAGCATGGAACGGTCTCTCACCCGAAAATTGTCAAGCAGTTTCCTGCATAGTCTTAAAACACGTGTCATCGACGTTGAAGTCAAAGAATTAGATCTTGTTAAATGTCCGCCGCCATTTATGACACCCGACTGGATTGCAGGCGCCTTCGCCAAAACAGCGCTTACTGAACAACAAAGTTTGGCTTTGGCTAAATCAGACGAATACATCAGGCAAATTTCAGCAGCCGACCTTATTGTTATCGGCACTCCTATGTATAATTATGGAATGCCTGCAGTATTGAAGGCCTGGTTTGATCAAATTGCACGGATAAACAAAACATTCTCATTTGATCTTTCCCGTGGTGATTTTCCCATTGAACCTATCTTATCTGGAAAGAAAATGATAGTTTTTACTTCTTCTGGTGAATTTGATTTCCAAAAGGGTGGTGCAAGAGAAGCGTTTAATCACCTGGTGCCTCATATTAAAAGCTGTGCGCATTATCTTGGCGTCAATAATGAAACAGATTTTTATCATGTGGGGATCAATTATCAGGAGTTTAAAGATAAAAGACACGAAAGATCCAAAAACGAAGCCTTTGCCGGTATAGCTAACTTAGTTGATGAAATTCTTGCATAATGGTATTATCCCAATCGGCTATCCGAATATAACACCGTTCATCACGTTGCTGCAAATGACCGGAACAGTTAATTATATTTGGATAATCATCTTTATACCAAACAACCGATAATCCATGCGAAGTATCTGCATTTATACTTGCGTTCTGCTTCTTTCTTTTTACCAGGTAGCCCGCGCACAGGAAAAGCCAACCGTCATTCCTTTTGAGCTCACCAGCAACAACAACCTGTCTGTACAGGTTATTCTGAATACAAAAGATACGGTTCACCTGATGTTCCATACGGCAGCCGGTTCGGTGACCCTGATCGAAGAGAGCGTAAAAAAAATGACCAGTCTGCATTTCAGTGGGGCCGATACGTTAAAAAGTTGGGGTGGCAATGATAATACAGCCCGGTTTAGTAAGGACAATACCCTGCAGATTGGCGATCTAACCTGGGAACATACACCCATCTGGGAAAACAAGTACTCCGGTCCGGGTACAGACGGCAAGTTTGGTCCCGACCTTTTCAAAGACAAAGTGATCGAGATCGACTTTGATAAAAAAGTCATTATACTGCATACCAGCCTTCCTGCTAAAACAAAGCATTATACGAAGCTCAAAGCCAGTTTCGACAACGACATGTTGTTTGTGGAAGGCACCTGTAATACCGGCAGCCAAAATATCAGTAACCGATTCCTTATACACTCCGGTCATGCCGGCAGCATATTATTCGACGACCGCTTTGTCGCCGACCACAAGCTGGGTGATCAGTTGAAGGTGACCGACACCAAAGAACTGAAAGACTCATATGGTAATGTACTGAAAGTCAGGAAAGCTATTTTACCTGGTTTCCTACTAGGTAATACAACTTTATCCGATGTACCGGTAGGATTCTTCGAAGGGGCGATCGGCCGCCAAAAGATGAGCATTATAGGCGGTGATATCCTGAAACGGTTTAACATCATCATTGATGCTCCGCGCGCTTTTGTATACCTGCAGCCGAACAAGCTGAAAAAGAAACCTTATACCGGCTAAACCGGCAGGGCTGCGCGTGCAGATCTGAGCAAAGAACCGTACCGAACTTTCTCGTTTTTTCAGAAAAAAGAAGGATTTGTTATGAATGGAGGTATAAAAATCAGATTATGACATGAACGTAGAAAGCAAAAGGAACAAAATTGCTTACTCCTTTGGTAAATGAGGGGAATCATTTTTTAGTGGATATTAACCCTTTCAAACTAATTTTCGGCTTGGGTTAATAATGAATGTTTATCCATTACAAAAATGACAATGAGGATTACCTGTTTGTTCAACAATGTTCCCCTACGAAAAAGCAGCCTGCTTATATTGGTGCTTGCAATGTTCACAGCCCGGGCACAAAAGGCGCCATCCATATACCATGAAGGCTGGATTGATTTTAACAAGAACAGTAAAAAAGATGTATTTGAAGATTCACGTCAGCCGGTTGAGAGACGCATTGATGACCTACTTGCCCAAATGACCCTGGAGGAAAAAAGCTGCCAGATGGCTACATTGTATGGCTATGGCCGCGTATTGAAGGATGAAATGCCCACAGCCGGCTGGAAAAACGAAATCTGGAAAGACGGCATCGCTAATATTGATGAAGAGCTGAACAGCCTGCCTTTTAATAATAAAGCCAAATCGAAATTCTCCTTTCCATTCAGCAAACATGCTGAAGCCATTAATACTGTTCAGAAATGGTTTGTAGAGGAAACCCGTTTAGGTATTCCGGTTGATTTTACCAACGAAGGCATCCACGGATTGTGTCACGACCGCGCCACGCCCCTGCCGGCGCCCATTTCCATAGGCAGTACCTGGAACCGCCGACTGATACTCCAAGCAGGCGAAATAGTAGGCAGAGAAGCAAAAGCGTTGGGATACACCAATATCTATGCACCTATTCTCGATCCGGCCCGGGATCCACGCTGGGGCCGGGTAGTGGAATGTTATAGTGAAGATCCTTTTTTGATTGCAGAGCTGGGCAAACAAATGACGCTGGGCATACAAAGCGCAGGCGTAGCCGCTACGCTTAAACATTTTGCCGTATACAGTGTGCCCAAGGGCGGTCGCGACGGAAATGCCCGTACCGATCCCCATGTAGCACCGCGCGAAATGCACCAGTTGTACCTGTATCCCTTTAAACGCGTGATCATGGAAGCAAAACCCATGGGCGTTATGAGCAGTTATAACGATTGGGATGGTGTACCGGTAACCGGGAGCTATTATTTTTTAACGGAACTGCTGCGCCAGCAATTTGGATTTAACGGATATGTGGTATCTGACAGCAAAGCGGTGGAATTTATTTACAGCAAACATCATGTGGCCGCTGATTTTAAAGAAGCTACACAACAGGCCGTAGAAGCCGGATTAAATGTGTGGACCAATTTTGACCCTCCTGAAACCTATATTAAAAACGTTCGCGAACTGGTAAAGGAAGGAAAATTAGCTACCGAAACGGTCAATGCACGGGTACGTGATGTATTGCGGGTAAAGTTCTGGCTGGGCTTATTCGATCATCCATATGTGAAAGATCCTGCACAAGCCGACACACTGGTACATACCCGACGTTCTGATTTCATCAGTCTGCAGATGAACCTGGAGTCGCTGGTATTGCTGAAGAATAAAAACAACCTGTTGCCATTGAACAGAAATAATATTCGCAATATCCTGGTAACCGGTCCGCTGGCAGATGCGGAAAATTATGCCGTGAGCCGTTATGGCCCTGGCAATAATCCGGTTACATCGGTGTTGAAGGGCATTACCCAACACGCAGGTGAACATATCAGGGTTGATTATGCCAAAGGATGCGAGGTAGTAAATGAGGGCTGGCCCGAAACCGAGATCATACCTACTCCATTAACAGAAAAAGAGCAGGCTGATATCGATGTGGCTGTCGCCAAAGCTGCAAAAAGCGATGTGATCATTGCGGTGCTGGGTGAAGATGAAAAACGGGTAGGTGAAAGCCTCTCGCGCACTTCACTGGATCTGCCTGGTCGCCAGCAACAATTGCTGCAGGCCCTCTATGCAACCGGTAAACCGGTAGTGCTGGTATTAATCAACGGCCAGCCCCTAACGATTAACTGGGCCGACCGGTTTATTCCGGCTATCCTGGAAGCGTGGTTTCCCGGGCCTTCGGGCGGACAAGCGATTGCAGGAGCCCTGTTTGGCGATTATAATCCGGGTGGTAAATTACCTATTACCTTCCCTAAAACAACGGGGCAGCTTGAGTTGAACTTCCCCTTCAAACCCGGCTCGCATGCCAATCAACCGGCAGATGGACCCAATGGGTATGGCAAAACCAGCGTAAACGGTGCTTTGTATGATTTCGGTTATGGATTGAGTTATACTACTTTCGAATACAGCAACCTGGTTATTACACCGGAATCACAGGGACCGAAAGGCCCGTTTGATATTTCAGTAGATATTAAAAATACTGGCAGAATGAAAGGTGATGAAGTAGTGCAATTATACATCAAAGATAAGTTGAGCAGCGTAACCACCTATGAAACGGTGCTAAGGGGTTTTGAGCGGGTACACTTGCAACCAGGTGAAACAAAAACCATTCGCTTTACATTATCTCCCGACGATCTAGCCATATTAGATAAAAATATGAATTGGGTAGTTGAACCGGGAGAATTTGACATATTGATTGGAAGTTCATCTACTGATACGAGGGTACGAAAAACCATTTCTGTTAAATAAAAGCAGCTATTCATCCTTTTATTGACAAAACATATGCAGCGGCTGTACCAGCAGGGTCATCGGTTCAAATGACTCCTGGTCAATTCTGTAAATATGGTGGTGCCTTTTTTGTTTACATGATATGGGTCGCCGAACAGGGTATTTGGCAAGCTAACCGGGTCATGCACTATAGATAATTTTGAATATTTATTTTGAACCGTTTTCAAATACTGATTTACAGTAGAGTCATATTTAGATCTATTATAAGAATTAAACGAAGCCTGGTTCATTGGCGGGATAATCAAAAATGCAGTTATCTTATTCTTTGAAGCAAGCTCCATTATTAAACTTAAATAATACTGATTGATTGGCTTGGGATTAAAAATATACTCACCGTTTATACCGTCCGTATTATTTGAATCGGCTTCTCCGAAGTTCATGTAGCCCAAATAATCATGTAACTGTTGAATGATCTTTCCCTTTTTCAATGGGAAGTCAGCTGGAGAATTATATAAACTGTTTAGTCCATCCAGAAATGTCTCCCGGTAAGAGAAAGGGAAATGCAGCAATTTCAATCGTCTGTCAAACTGATTGCGTTTGAGATCAAAGCGATCTTCTGTTGCATCGCCATGAAACAGGTAATTATGTTTTCGTTCAACCTGTTCAAGCTCAGTAAGGTCGTTATAACTTATAAATTGAAAAGGGATCGTTCTGCTATTAAAATAAGGGGACCCCTCCCCTATATAATTTATTCCATACACCATTACCAGAGTATCTATTTTATTGTTCAACAGATACTTCTTTAATGCAATGTACCCTTCAAAAAAATCACTGCCTGGTATAGATAAATTAACCCATTTCTCGCCAAGCATTTTAGGATTAACAGATGCATTTCCCCTGGAGTCGCCAATAATAATATTTGTGAAAGTTGTTTTCTTATTGATCTGCTCATATTGATAGGTGCAATAATAATAATCAAGCGGAGCGCCTAAAAAAAATGCCGGTTGTGTTACAATGAAAATGTATATAATTAAACCTGACAACAGTAGTGTTATTGCCAGGTATTTAACTGTATTGATGATGAAATTGTTCATGCTGTTAAAACTGAAAATAGATAAAGTTTGTTTTTTTCCCAAAGTAGAATAACACAAAAATCCCCAGTATAATATAAATGAGGCCTTTACCTCTTTTGGGAACTTCTAAATTCCTTTCATCTCTTCGCAGCCACCAATCGCCCAGTATTAATGGAATGATATAATAAAACACATTGCCATATAATAAGAAATTGTGCGGGTGTTTGTAATTGGAAAAAACGCCTTTCAGGTACCCTACTGCTTCTGTCATGTCCTTTGCACGAAAAAACACCCATGCAAATGTTACAAAAGCAAAGGTTGTTCCCATTTGCAAAAGTTCTTTCAACGTTGGATATGGTCTGTTTTGGGCAACTACATCTGAAGCATATTTTTGATTTCGATTCAACAATAACAATGGCAAAAAAGCACAGGCGTGAATAAATCCCCATGTTATGAAATTCCAGCTGGCCCCATGCCAAAAACCACTAACCAGGAAAATGATGAAGGTATTTCTTACTGCTTTTAGTTTTCCCTGTTTGGAACCACCCAGGGGGATGTATAAATAATCCCTGAACCAGGAAGACAGGGATATATGCCAGCGACGCCAGAACTCCGCAACATCACGTGAAAAATAAGGAAACCGGAAATTGCTTAATAATTCAAATCCAAACAATTTAGCTGTACCCAAAGCAATATCAGAATACCCACTGAAATCGCCATAGATTTGAAAAGAAAAAGCGATGGCCCCGATGATCAAGGAAACCCCATTCTGGTCATGATAATTATTAAAAATATTGTCTACAATTCCTGCAAGACTATCTGCAATGACCACCTTTTTAAACATGCCCCACAAGATCAGGCGACAACCTTCAACGGCCCGGGTATAATCAAAAAACCTTTTTTTCTGAATTTGCGGAAGCAGGTGATTGGCTCTTTCAATGGGCCCGGCAACTAATAATGGGAAAAATGATACAAATACAGCATAGTCCACAAAATTCGTTACAGGCCTTTGTTTGCCCCGGTATATGTCGAATACATACGACATGCCATGGAAGGTATAAAAAGAAATACCGATTGGGATGGCAACATGCAGTAAAACAGGATTGATATGTAGTGCAACCAGGTCAAATGCATGTTGAAACTCTTTAGCAAAAAAGTTGTAATATTTGAATACAGCCAGTATACCAAGGTTATTAATGACGCTCAGCCATAAAAAGAATTTGGCTTTGTTTCTGTTTGGGGATGCTACCGGAAAACCATATAAATAATCCAAAAAAGTGCTGATGCCCAAAAGGATCATGAATTTCCAACTCCACCAACCATAAAAGAAATAACTGGCCACTAAAACCAATACATTCTGCCAGCGTAACGATTTGCTACATACAAACCAATACAAAACAAAAACGATTGGGATAAACAATAAGAATTCAAACGAATTAAATAACACTAATAAATAATAATTTTATAGGGAATGATCGCAGCAAGATATTATGTTTTTATAATTTTTGCGATATTGTCAGCAGAATAATATAATATTCTCCTATTATGCTTAATGCGCTTGTTGGCACCCTGAATAAATACGTTACGTTAACGCAAGAGGAAGTAAACGTAATTGCATCATTATTTACTTTCAGAACCTTTCGTAAAAGGCAATATATTATGCAGGAAGGTGAAATAAGCCGGCATGAAACGTTTATTGTCAAAGGACTAACCAGAATGTATGAAATTGATGAGAATGGCCAGGAGCATGTAGTGCAATTTGGACTTGAGGATTGGTGGATAGGTGACCTCTATAGTTTTTTGACTGAAACGCCCACAAAATACAATATTGATTGCCTGGAAGATACCGAGGTATTTCTAATAACCAGGCCAAACCTGGAGGCCTTATATATAAAAGTTCCAAAAATGGAGCGTCATTTCCGCATCATCATTCAAAATGCATTTATTGCTTCCACCAATAGAGTGGCCTCATCCCTTGTTAAAAGCGCTGCGGACCGATACCTGGAATTTACTATTCAATACCCGCAGATTGAGCGCAGCGTGCCCAACCATCAAATAGCCTCCTACCTCGGCATTACGCCACAGAGCTTAAGTAGAATCAGGGCGCAGGCACATAAAAAGGATAAATAATATCGGCTACTACCCTGTTTGTTAACATAGGTTCATTCTATTTCTTACCATATGTGATTGGCCGCCCTTCATTTTTATTGAAATTTTGTATCAATAAAATAACAGAAATGAAGAGAATATTTTCAACAGACCAATCCATCGCGCCCTTTTTATTGCGCCTTTTTCTCGCGCTCGTTCTTTTTCCGCATGGCGCTCAGAAATTATTGGGCTGGTTTGGCGGTTTTGGCTTTAATGGAACGATGGCCTATTTTACGGAAACAGTTAAACTACCATGGATTGTAGGTTTCCTGGTTATTGTTATCGAGTTTTTTGGCCCCATTGCGCTGCTATTGGGCTTTGCCGTTCGCCTTTGGAGCTTTGTAATTGCCATAGTTATGGCAGGCATCATTCTAACTCATTTTACCGGTTATTTCTTCATGAACTGGTTTGGTAATCAAAAAACGGAGGGCATGGAATTTTTCCTGCTTGTTATTGGCATGACAGGGGCATTGATGTATTCCGGCGCCGGTCGCTTATCTATTGATGCTGGTTTACAAAAACGGATGCCATGTCCAGAATTCTGATTATCTGATACCCATCGTATCGGTCATTGGGCGATTCATGCTACCGGCTTGTATGTGCTTATTCAATTTGACCTGATTATCAGTGATCCGTTTCTTTGTATTCCGGATATCCTTATGTAAATCATCCAATCTGTCCCCTTCTTTCCTTGCACTCCTGGCATCGCTTCGGGCATCACCGGCTCTTTTATTAGCTCTTCTGGCCAATTTCTTATTCTCAGGATCATCACTTAATCTATCAGCTGCGGTTGAATTTCTATCCGCGGACCTCTGCGCATCCGAAGAAGCGTCTTGTTGGTCTTTTGTTTTTTGTTCAACCTGATTTTGCAGTTTGCCCAGTTTCAATTGATCCGCGCTAATCTTCGATACTAAGGAAAGAGAATCTTTATTGACTATTTGAGCGGATATAGACATACAAAAAAACAATAACCCCATAGCGGTTAATAACCATACTTTTTGCATAATGTACTTTTAATGTTCAATTAAAATATTGAAATGATAGGTATCATTCAACGTACAAACCATGATTTTATACCGTAACCAATTAATTAGAACTTTGCAGAGAATAGATTAGAAAAAAAGAAGCGGACTAATTATATTCCAGGTAGATTCAGGTAAAGATACGCTATAAATATCACATTGCTACAAATAACGATCTGAGCGTAGAACCGTACAGTCATTGTATCAGAAACGAACAGGTTATTTATACCGGAGTGGCTCATCCCTATGGTTATCACTCAGTTTGAGAATGGCATATTATTTATTGATTTCTGACGATCATTCCATCATCGTAAAGTTAACTTTCCATGATCTACAACCATTTCCTCATTGCACTGCGGAATATACGCCGGCATTTCAGTTATGCCTTATTGAACATATTGGGGCTTACCCTGGGTATTGCCACCAGTATCATCATCTTTCTGGTGGTGCGTAATGAATTGAGTTATGACAGGTACCACCGCAAAGCCGATCGTACCTACCGGGTTACCATGGGCAACCACATTGATATTAACCCCAGTGTATCGATGGCCATTACGCCTGCTTTACGGAACGATTTTCCCGAACTGGAACAGGTGACCCAGGTTTGGCACCAAAATGAGGGCGCCATGAAGATCGGTGAGCAGCGGTATAACGAGAAGGGATACTGTTTTGTGGATGAGCATTTCATGGATGTGTTCGATCATCAGTGGCTGGCAGGCAACCCGCGTTCAGCCTTGTCGGCGCCCAACACGGTAGTGCTCACAGAAAGCATGGCCCGTAAATATTTTAGCAAAGGTGAAGCCATGGGACAGGTGCTTCAACTCGACAACGAGTATGAGCTGAAGGTAACAGGTATTATCAAAGACCCGCCACCCAATACACATCTTCCTTTCCGGTTCCTGGTATCATTTGAAACAGTAAGAAAAGAAGTGGACCCGGTGAATAGCCATTTTTATAGGATCCAGGGCGGCTTTACCTACATTGTAACGCCGGGAAATTATGATATAAAGAAGCTGCAGAAACAAATGCCTGATTTCATTGCCCGGCATTGGGGAAAGGATCTTGCTAAGGAAGCAGGTTTACCACTGCAACCACTGCGCGAAATACACTATGATACGCGTTACCTGCACAATGCCGATATGCCCACCGTAACTAAAGAAACCTATTGGTCGCTGGGAGCCGTTGGTTTGCTGATCATTTTGATTGCCGCAATTAATTTTATTAATCTCTCTACCGCCCAATCAATTAAACGGGCAAAGGAAGTGGGTGTGCGTAAAGTTTTAGGAGCTGACCGCTTTCAACTGCTACGCCAGTTCCTCGGCGAAACTGCCTTGCTGGTGGTGCTGGCTTTGTTGCTGGGCACCACAACTGCTGCCCTGTTCCTTTCCAAAACAGCCGACTGGCTGGAAATAAGGATAGGTCCTGCTGCTCTACTCGATCCGCAGGTGATCCTTTTTATTGCTGTTGTTACAGTGGGCCTTATGCTAATCGCCGGACTATATCCCGCGTTTGTACAATCTGCTTTTAATCCGGTCACTGCCTTTAAAAATATAAAAATGCCAGTAGTGCGTGGCTTCTCGCTAAGAAAAAGCCTGGTGGTGATCCAGTTTGTTTTTTCGCAGGTATTGATCATAGGTACCCTGGTAGTAGCCTACCAGATGGACTTTTTCAAGAACCGGGACCTGGGTTTTAAAAAAGACGCGATCGTTTCTTTTTATATGCCCGACAGGAAGAAGCGGGAAGTGTTGCAACAACAATTGAAGAATAACCCCGGCATTACAGCCATCAGCTTCTCAACCGGAGAGCCCAGCTTCAATAATAATTTTGCCCCTTTTTCTGCCCCGGACCGGGGCATTTATAAGGATAATGTTACTGAGATAAAATGTATCGACGAGCATTATACGGATATGTTTGGCCTCACCATGCTGGCCGGTGAAAAAATCAGCCGGAAGGATAGTAATGACACCTTGCACCAGGTGGTGGTGAATGAAATATTGATCCATAAACTGGGTATTCAGCAACCGCAACAGGCGATAGGGGTCCGTTTTAAAGGAAGTGGTAATATGGTCACGATCAAAGGTGTTGTGCAAGACTTTCAAAGCGAATCCAAACACAAGGCAAGGAGGCCTGTTATCATTGAATACAATGCCAACCGGTTTTTCCGGGTAAGCGTTACCCTGCAGCCGGCAGGCATGCTACAGACCATGCGTGCAATCGAAAAAACATGGACTTCCCTGTTCCCGGATGAAATGTTTACCTATGAATTCCTGGACGACCGTATTGCCAGTTTCTACCGGCAGGAGCAAAAATTATATACGGCGTTTCGTTTGTTTGCCGGCATTGCCATCTTCATTGGTTGTTTGGGTTTGTATGGACTGATAGCCTTTGCCACCTTGCAACGCACAAAAGAAGTGGGTATTCGTAAAGTGTTGGGTGCTCCGCTGGGAAGTATTCTATATCTGTTCTCCAAAGAATTTATCTGGCTTATCCTTATTGCCTTCCTGGTGGCGGCACCGTTAGCGTATTACGCCATGCATAGCTGGTTGCAGAATTTTGCATATCACATAAACATCAGCGCCGGTATTTTCGCAGTAGCTATTATAGCCTCTTTTGTGATTGCGGCAATTACCATCGCTTCACAAACCATCAAAGCAGCCATGGCAAATCCGGTGAAGGCGTTGAAAAGTGAGTGAACCATGGATTCTATGCAAATGAGCTCATGGTAAGATACCCACTTACCATGCCATTTCGCATCTCCCCCTACAGATATACAAAAAACATATATGCATAGGCAAGCTACGTTCTGTAGTTTGCTTTTATTTTATTTGTGCTCGAAATTTTGCCTTATTATAAACACTAATCAAACCGTCCATGAAAAAATATTACTCCTTATTTGCTCTTGTTAGTATTTTATTTGTTTTTACAGCTCATGCGCAAAGCTGGCAACCTGTTGGGCCTGATGACAATAACCAACCTTCTTTCTTTCCCGGATTTAACGTATCTATGGCGCTAAACAGCAATGGCATCCCGTATATAGCGTTCAGGGATGAGTATGTAAACGGTGACAAAGCCACTGTAAGAAAATTTGAGGGCGGCATGTGGACCAATGTTGGTATGCCCTATTTCTCGGAAGGGGAAGTTAGCAACACTGACATCGCTTTTGACCACAACAATACGCCTTATGTAGTGTATCAGGATGCAGTTCATGATGAAAAGACAACACTGAAAAAATTTGATGGGGTCAATTGGATATCCGTAGGAACTGCGGGTTTTTCAGAAGTCCCTGTCAGTTTCGCTTCCCTGGTCATCGATGGAAATAATACACCCTATGTGCTGTACATCGATGCCAGCAATTATAAGTTGTACGTAGCAAAATTTGATGGAAGCAATTGGGTATCAATCGGTACAGCGAGTCTTCCAACATCAGTATCTTATAATGCAGCTTCCATAGCAATTAACGGCGCCAATGTCCCTTATATAATTTACCAGGATGTTAATAATTTCGGCAAAGCCACCGTGAAAAGATTTAACGGCGTCAATTGGATAACAGTAGGTACAGCCGGCTTCTCAACTAACGACATATATTCCCCCTCTATCGTGTTTGATGCAAACAATACGCCTTACGTCGTATATCAGGATGGAGCTCTTTCGACGACAGTAAAAAGATTTAACGGCGCCACCTGGTTAACAGTAGGTGCACCGCTGGACCAGGCTTATGACGCTTCGATAACTTTGGATGCAAGCGGCATGCCTTATGTTGCCTACACCGATAGCAATGATGGAACTCTAATAGTAAAAAGATACACCGGCACTGACTGGGTAACAGTAGGTGCAGGCATTGGCAATTTTCCAAGCGGTTCTATCAATCACGCATCAATTGCGCTGGATGTGAATAATACCCCTTATATAGCATACAGTGACTATAGCCTGACTAATAAGGCAATTGTAAAAAAATTCAATGGAACCAGTTGGGTTCCAGTGGGAATAACAGGTTTTACGCCAGGAGGTGCTGCTTATCCCTCCCTTAAAATTGACGCTAATAACGCTCCTTATGTAGTGTATGAAGACAAATCCAATTACTCCAAAGCAACCGTGAAAAAATTTGATGGAAGCTCATGGGCAGATGTTGGTACGGCTGGTTTTTCGGTGGGAAGCGTTCAGTGGCCGTCGCTGGCTATTGATGCAACAGGTACTGTTTATGTAGGGTATAAGGATCTAAATAATGGGATGATAACCGTAAAAAAATTCAATGGCAGCAGTTGGCTCGATGTAGGTACTCCTGGTTTTTCAACCGGATCCACCCAATACCCCGCCATAGCCATAGATGGCAGTAATACGCCGTACATTGCGTACAGAGATGCCGGCAACAGCAACAAAGCGGTCGTAAAAAAATTCGATGGAAGTAATTGGGTAACGGTGGGCGTAGAAGGATTTTCAACAGGGCCTGTCGCATACACTTCCATTGTCATTAACAACAACGGTACACCTTATGTAGCCTACCTGGATGTTGCGGGTGGTGTATTCAATGGTGGTAAAATAACAGTAAAACAATTTAATGGCGTCAATTGGGTAACTGTAGGTACAGAGAGCTTTTCGGGACTCACAAATAGTGTATCTCTAACTTTTGATGGCAACGATATTCCTTATGTAGCCTATGCGGATGAAGACAACGGTGAAAAACCAACTGTAAAACGGTTTAACGGCAGTACCTGGGAAGATGTAGGAGCTGCCGGCATTTCACCCGATATTGCCGGTGACGTTACCATTGTAATAAATGCAAGTGGCATTCCATATGTATCATATAGCTCAGATAGCAATAAATACAGGGCAACAGTAAAAAAATTCAATGGCAGCAGTTGGGTAACGGTGGGTACAGAAGCCTTTTCGGCAGGTTTTTCAGAATCTCTTTCCATGGACATTGGACCAAATGGCATACCCGTAGTTGTTTATAGCAGCGGAGACGCTTTCGCAAAAACCATTATCGAAACACCACTTCCGCTTAGTTTACTGGAATTTAAAGGGCAGTTGCCTGACAATGAAGCGCTGCTTACCTGGAAAACAGCTAACGAAGAAAATACGCTTGCGTTTATAGTAGAAAGAAGTATAGATGGCCGTAACTATAGTAATGTAGGAACAGTAGATGCTATTAATAAAGCAGGCATCCATCAATATAATTTTAAAGACAGGAATATTAATTTGTCAGGCGCTTCTGTTGTTTACTACCGCCTTAAACAAAAAGATATCGACGGTAAGTATACTTATTCCCGGATTGTTACATTGCCGGTTCACCAAACCGAAAGCACCGTTCTTGTTTATCCCAATCCGGTTAACCATGAAGCAGGTGTTACAATAACCCTTAACAAACCAGAAAAGATACAGGTTCGTATCATTGATAATACCGGGAAGATCTTACAATCACAACAATGGAATGTAAGTGCAGGCAGCACCTCATTGTCAATAGACATGAACGGTATGGCAACAGGAATATATTATTTGCAGGTTACAGGAAATACGATCAATAAACAGATCAGGATAGCGAAGCAATAGTTACCTCAAATTTATTTTGCAAACAGCCCCGACGGTACCGTCGGGGCTTTATTTTTCCAGATATGCCCCCTACCCTAATACCCGATTGATTTTAAAAATTCAGCTTTCTTTCGTTTGGCAATATCCAATACCACCCCTGTGCTTAGCACAACCTGTCCGCCCTCGCCCCGAATATATCTTTCAGCAAAATTCTTGTTAATGATATGGGAATTGTGAATGCGCAGAAAGGTATCTGCCGGCAGCATGTCCTCAAATTCTTTCAGGGTGCGACAAACTACCTGTTTTTGATTGTTGGAAAGAAAGATATGTGTGTAGTTCACTTGTGCTTCCAAATAAATGATGTCGGCTACTTTGATGAAACGGAGACCATCGGGGGTTGGTATAGCCAGTCGCTGGTAGTTATTCTTCCTGGGCGTTACATTTTCCAGGAGCAATTCCAATTGCTGGGCGGCCGAGGTATTTGCCTTCTTTTCTTCGGCACGGCTCACCGCCATTTTTAATTCATCTATTTCGATGGGCTTTAACAGGTAATCCAGCGCGCTGAAGCGAATAGCTTTAATAGCGTAATGATCGTAGGCAGTTGTAAAGATGAGTTCAAATTTTCGCCAGGTCAATTGTTGCAGCATCAGAAAACCGTTCATCACAGGCATTTCAATATCCAGGAAAACAAGATCCGGTTGCAGGGTATCTATTTGACGGATCGCTTCCTGTGCGGTATCGCAGGTGGCAACGATCGTAACCTGCAAACAATGCCGGCCGATCTTTTCTTTTAAAGAACTCAGGTTGTTTTGTTCATCATCTACCAATATCGCCGTTAGCATGTATAAAAAAGTTTAGTGATCGATGGCCAATTGAACCGTTACTTCTGTTCCTGCGGGTATCCCCTCTTCTTCGAGGTCCCTGATGTTCACATCGCTCTTACTTGCATGCTGATTGTGCAGGTGAATTCTTTCCGTTGTGATCTGTATGCCATAAGAACTATGTTCGGGCTTATTCAATTGTTTTATTTCCAATGCTCTCATCCTTCCAACCCCATTATCCCGGATCGTATAGCGAATAAAAGAACCGTGAAGGGATGCTTTAACAACAAGTTGTTTATCACCTTCCGGTTTATTCAACAAACCGTGATGAATGGCATTTTCAACAAAGGGCTGCACAATCAGCGGGGGCACTTTATAATCTCCCTGCAGCAGTTCTTCATCCGCTTCGAGCTGGTAGCTGAATTTACCATTACACCTGAATTGTTCTAATTGTAAAAATAACTGCAGCATGTCAAAATCCTTATGAAAGGGTACCAGGTTGTTTTTGGAGCTTTCCAGCACTGATCGCATCAACTTGGCAAACCGCGCCAGGTACGTGGTTGCTTTATCGGGCTGATGCGTTTGAATAAGATTATCGATAGCGCTGAGACAGTTGAAAATAAAATGCGGGTTCATTTGCGCCCGCAGGGCCAGCATCTCTGCTTCGGACAATTTAAGTTGTAACGTGGCGCTTTTGCGAATGGCCTCAATGCGCCTTCTTACCCATATAACAGTGACCAGTATGATCAGGCTTCCTATCAGCGTCCAGAACCAGTTTGTTTTCCAAAACGCAGGCGCTATATTGATCTGTATGGTGGTCAAAGGCCCCCATACCCCTGAGCGATCTTTCGCCCTCACCATGAAAGTATAATGGCCGGGTGAAAGATTAGAGTAATTGGCAGTCGTTTGTTGCTGATTCAAATTCCAGTCTTTATCAAGTCCATCCATTTTGTAAGCATACCACGAAGAAGCATTTCTGTCGAAATTGATACTGGTGAAATCAACACTAATATTTCCCTGAAAATACTGTAGCGACAATGGCCGGTTTTGATCAAACGGATACAAGGTATTATTGACCTTTATGTGATCAATATAGGTTTTGATAGCCGTTTTTTGTGTTTGCCAGGCATTGTTTTGCAATATCACTATGCGATCGTTCAATCCATAGATCAATTGCTGGCGTACGCTGTCATAAGATTGAATAAAAGCATAAGCCCATTCAATATCCTGGTTATTCACAATGAGTGAACGGGTTTGCTGGGTGCGTGTGTTGATATAATTAATGCCGGCTTTGGTGGCAAGAAATAAGTTATTGTCCCTGTCTTTGCTGATGGCCAGGATATTTTCAGAAAGCAGCCCGGCCTTTCTTGAAAAATGCTGCATCGTATCGGTAGCATAGTCATAACGGATCAAACCAAGTCCCGAAATATTTCCAATCCACAGCGAATGACCGGTAGCACAAATACTATTGAGCCCTACCGTACCCAATATCTTTGCTGAACGGGCAGAGTCAGGGTATTTTTTCCATTGTTTTGATGTTGCTTCATAAC
>DASUVL010000807.1:0-4469 GCA_036379015.1 Niastella sp. | reverse complement strand
CATTAACAACGGGGGATGTTATTTCAGGCAAATAAATAAAAATACAGGCGCGCTCTGGCAATTAAAAGTTGGCCCCGTTGAAATAATACCAAACAACGCCAATGTGTATGTGTCAGTAGATTCAGTAACTGCCGTTGCTGTAGTGCAGGTTCAAACAGGGAGCGCGGACATACAAATGGGTAATGAAAAATTGCATATTGCTGCAGGAGAATCAGTACGGTTTAATACCCAAAAAGATATTGTGCATAAAAAGCAAAAGATGGATCCCAATTTGTTCAGTTATGCAAACAGGATCTTTGAATTTAATGACATGCCGTTTAAAGAGGCCGCCGGGTTTATAGAAAAAGCATATGGGGTAAAGATCGTAACGGAAAACAATAACCTGTACAACTGCCGGATCACTACTAAGTTTGATAATAGATCAATGGAAGAAATACTCGATATTCTGGCGTATACGCTCTCTTTTGAATATACAATTGATAAAAAGACCAATCAGGTATTAATAACAGGAGATGGATGTAATTAAAAAAAGTATGTACGGGCTGTTCGTTTTTGTTGCGTTGGGAGTGTCAGGAAATTGTTTTGCTCAAAAAAAGCCCGCCACACCTGGCAACCAACGGACACAATTTTATTTCGAGAAACCCATAACGCTTGACTCGCTTACCAAATATGTTCATAGCAGAAGCAAGATCCGTTTTTCCTTTAACTCATCGAAGGTAAAAGGTGATAAAGTGATTGACCTGAAAAAAGGAACGTATACCATTGAGTTGCTGTTGCAGGAGATACGAAAGAACACTTCATTATATTATTCCATGTACAATGGGTATGTTGTTTTTCAGGATAATCCGCCAAAACAGAAAATAAAACAGCAAGCGGTTGTAAAAAAGAAAAGTATAAAACCACCCGCACGACGGGTGCAAGTCTTTAGCCGTCGCAAACCGATTACCCCTTCAAACAACAAAAAGAATACGATACAGCTCAAACCGGGTAGGGGAGTAGAAAGTACACCCAATACAAATACCCCACCAGACACAACAAATATAACACCTGGTCAACCCGATCCGGTTGCTTCAATCCCGGCTGTCGTCACTGATTCAGTCGTCGTCCCTGTTGATACCACGCTTGCCAACAATATTAAACAACCGAAAAGCAGTGATACGCTCAATGCTTCAATTGCACCGACCATTGAAAAGAAAACGGTGAGCAAAATTCGCTACCGGTTACGAAAAAAGCGGGATGAATTCGGCAACGACAAAACGAGGCGGCCACTTAACCTGCAATATGGCTTGCAATGGAAGGCCACTGTGCCGCTATATGGAACTCAACACTATTTTACAGGCGCCAATAACCGAAGCCAGCCGTATAACCTGCTTATTCCCGGTATATGGCTTAGCAAGCGGTTTAACGATAAGCATGAGCTGCTGTTGATGGTAAAACCAGCCGAGTGGTATTTTTACAACAATAAAGAATTCCGCAGAGATACCACAACGAGGGTCATAAAGAGCAGCCGGATGCTAAAGACAGCTGATTTGTATGCAGGGTTACAATATAATTTTCATATAAACGAAAACTGGATGGTAGGTGGTGGTATTGGGTATCACCGGCGTGGGCGAGCCCTGATCTTTCAGGAAATAAAACAGATAAGGGATAGCGTTCGGTTGCCCGATACGTTGTATAGTGTGAGTAACGATACCTTGACCAGCAAAAACCTGGCGAATGGATTTATAACCGGCAAAATCGAGGTTGCTTACAAATTTAGAGCGGTAGATCTTGGCGTCACACTGCTGGCGCCCATTACCACCCCATTTAAGAAGCAAAGCGGCAAACAAAGCAACAATCAAAGCCGCCCGATAAACCTGCAGATCTTTGTACGCTGGAGAATTAAAAAATAATGTGATAATTAGCTAATATGATAATGTGATAATAAAATATAGAATACAAAATACAGTTGAAAAGTAAAAATCGGAATGCCTTTATCAACCTTATCAACTTGTCAACTTGTGAACCTGTCAACCATTCCCTACCACCTGCTGCACACGATCAGCGGTAAACAATAGGCAAATGCTGCCAGCCATAACACCATGGTGGAGCCTGCTTCTACTGCTATAACAGTGGCAAGCGCTGTGCTGATCACTGAAATGCAGCCATTCAATCCCCAGGCCCAGGGGATTTCGGTGGCGCCGGTACGGGCAAGCCATGTCAGTCCTGCCGGAAAAGGAATGCCCATACAAAATGCCAGCGGGGCTATCAGTAATAGAACGATCAGCCATTTCACCGGCATACTTACCTGCATGGTTTGTTGCAGCAAAGGCATCAATACAACGGCATACATAAAAAGAAGCACAACGATGGCTGCAGTGATGAGCATCATGCTTTTTCTTTTGCCGGCAAAAGAACCGGCCATAAAACTGCCGAAGCCTGAAAAGAGTAACAAAGCGGTGATCACGGCAGCCGCAGCATATACCGGGTGCCCGAAATAAAGGATGAAGTGCTGAATGAATACCATTTCTACAAACATATAACCGAGACCGATACCCCCAAAGTACAACAACACGCCGGTTTTGTGTTTGCCTGTCCATCCCCGCTTGAAAAGCGGTAGCAGCACGAGCACAAAAGAAACCACCGCGATCTGTATGAGTGTGATCACTACCAACAGGTAGCCGATCTCCAAAAAAGGAATGGAACGGTTACCGAAATAGTCAGCGAGGCGGGGCAGGCTTTTCCAGCGAATAAATTGAGCAAAATAAGGACGATTGTCCGTTGCCGGTTTGATATTAAAAGGGTATTCCGCATACAAGGCGTTTCTGCCGGTGGAAAGTAATGTATCCACGTTTTGAAAGAAACTGCTGTCCTGCAACTGATGGTAACGGGCCCTTTCTTCGGGTTGCAGACCCGGAAGCAGGACCGGATCAAATTGCAATTGGTTACAGAAATTCCGGATGTTTTGAATGACGGGTTCCGTTAAAGGCTGTTTCGTGACCACGAAGCTGATGGTGCTCCAGCTTCGGACGGCGGCAATATGCATGTGCGGTTGCCGGATGTGCAATGCTGACAACACTTCTACCAGGGTAGCCAATAGTTTCAACGGATAGCGTACAGGATAATCCATCCAGGCGGTGATGCTGATAGCGCCATCCTCCTTCAGGCGGGGCCACATTTGTATAAATGCTTCCTTCGTCAATAGAAATTGTTCATGCAGGGAATACAAACCGGCCGATCCGCCAAAACTACCAGCCGCCGGCAGGCTGATCAGGTCATAATGAGCCGTATCTGAAACCAACAGGATGCGCGGTTCCTGGTTGCGTACAATAACTTCCGGCTGATAAAAAAGGGAATCATTATCCGCCGCCAGTTCATGTTGCAGGGCATCAATAAGAATGGCTTTCGGTTCAACAGCCACAATATTGGTTGCCTGGCGGCTAAGCGCATGCGCTACTTCCATACCAGTACCGGCTTGCAGCACCAAAACATCTTTTCGTTCAGCCATCCTGTACGCACAATCAAAGCTGGTGTAATGCAACAGGAATGACGTGTCTGCTTTATTGTAGCCGGCAATGGCGCCCAGCCAGTCGCCATTAATGAACACCGCCGTGCCGGCGCCCACTGGTTGAGTGCTTGTAAGGCTTAGTCCCGGCGCATAGCGCAATACCGGTGATGAAACAGCTTGTAGAGGTCCGTAAGGACTGGTCTTTTCCATTTTCATGTCCGCATCAGGCAGCAGCAATACCTTGCTTAGGTCTTTAAACTGCGATAAGTGCAGTTGCGGAGGAAAGACTATTGTACAGATACAAATGATACAGGCAAGTAAAGCAAAGAGGAGTAATGGGGCTGTACGTTTCTGGTGGTTTGGATGTTTGACAGGAATGACCATGATCCCCGCTATTACAGGTAGCCACGAAATAAATGCAGGTAACCGGCCCGGTAATAAAAACCATAACATCGCCAACAGTAATAACCCGCCAGCCGCTGAACCCACCAGGTTCGCGAAATAAACTTTCCCAATTTGGCCTACATAACGATCGAAGATAAGACCAATGGCAAGAGCCCCCAGTAAAAAAGGAATAAAGAACAACAGATAGGTGAGCAGCAACTTGCCAATTTGCGAATAGTTGGCAAACAGCAGATAAGAATCAAACCGGATAAAAGAAAGTTGAGAAAGATACATCACCAGTGACATGGTAATGCCGCAACTGATCATCAACACAGGAAGCAACAAACGAATATGCTTCAGTAACCACTGCCTGAAAAGGGCCAGCACAGTTCCGGCTGCACCAAAGCCCAACAATGCCACCGAAATAACCATATAGGCAAAATGGTGCCATTGTACGATGGATAATATTTGCATGAGGGCTAACTGAAAAGCAATGATAGCGGCAGACAACATACCAAGCGATAGCAATAGGGAACCTGTTATGGCTTCCCCGGTGGGCGAGGGCAGATCATTTGAATTTCTTTGGGTTTGCATACCA
>DASUVL010000806.1:0-2489 GCA_036379015.1 Niastella sp. | reverse complement strand
GTAGTGCCAATGTATGCTTTCTGCTCGTTTGTCATAAAATATATTAATACCTTTTTGTCCTTTATTTAATTACAAGGCCGCGCGCTGATCCTTTAACAGGGCAAAATTAGGCCACGAAATAATAAAAGACAAAAATATCTTTTACTATTTTTCTATCTTTGTGTTATTGGTTATGGCAATATTTTCAAAAACTTGCGAATACGCAATCAGATCGGTATTTTTTATAGCTCACAAATCAGCAGCGGGGGAGCGTGTAGGAATTAAGGAGATAGCAACTGGCATTGATTCGCCGGAGCATTTTCTTGCGAAGATCTTACAGGACCTAAGCCGCAAGGGATTGATCAGTTCGGCTAAAGGCCCCAATGGCGGTTTTTATATGGATGCGGAATCACTTAAGCGCCCGTTGAGCGAAATTGTTGAGGCCGTTGATGGCAACAGCCTTTTTTATGGTTGCGGTTTAGGCCTCAAAGAGTGTTCTGAAATTAATCCTTGTCCACTACACCACGATTTTAAAGATATCCGCAACCGCATACACCAGATGCTAAACAGCATCACAATTGGCAACTTTAACGAGGAACTTATGAAGGGTTTATTATCACTCAAAATGTGAAGATGGCAAAGCCAATATGCCACCAGTGAATTTCTATTATCAGTAAGGCATTCAATGCTACCAGATCAAGAGGTGTCTAACCGAAATGCTTATCTAGTTCTGTTGTGTAGCCGATTTTACCTGCCGTTTTATCAAAACGCTACCATCGACAACATTTTCAAAGTGTTTCATATTTATTTCTGACCCATATAAACAGTAATGCAGCTACTACCGGGAACGTTTGCGTGAAAAAAAGAATATGTCAGGATGCTTCAGGATAGTTGAGCCTGTAGTACGTCGTACTTTACCATCGATTGCCTGATACGCCAAAACTAAAACGATTGCCATGTATAGCCATGTATTTACCTGCTCCATTGATTCTATATACCAATTCCGCTTGTTACGGTTTTCACTTACACAGAAAATTTCCCGGGAAAGATTAAAGAGCTGATCTACGGCTGGTTGCCCGGCTATGTTTTTATCCCATTTACCCTGGAGACTACTCGATATTAACCCTCTTTACGTTATGAACAATAAGGTTATACCTAAGCTGTTAACTATTTGTATCCTGCTGTTATTCGCTAACTGCCGCAAAAAAGCATGGGATGATTTTTACAACCGTCCCGATACGCTGGCCGATCCGATCTACAATCAGTTAAATAATAAGGGAAACTTTAAAAACCTTCTTGCCCTTATTGATAAGGGCGGTTATAAACAGGTGCTTATCACCGGCGGGGGCTACTGGACCATGTTTGCTCCCAATGATGAAGCGTTCGACAAATACTTTGAAGACAAAAATATTGCAGGCGTAAGCGCCATAGATTCACTCACAGCTCGCGCTATGGTACAATACTGCCTGGTGTATAACAGCTTTGAGAAAGACAGGCTCGACGATTACCAGGCCACTGCTAATAACCAGGGCTGGACGCCTTCAGTGGCATTCAGGCGCGCTACCGCCTACTATACCGGTTTTTATAAGGATACAGGTATGAATAATAAACCTGTTATCGCCCTTGCCAGCAACCGGAATAATATAACAGGATCGCTTACCGGCAATTATATATCCGGCGATGATAATAATAAATTCATTACCTATTTTACCGACGATTACTGCAAAACTGCAGGCATTTCTGCCACTGATTATAATTATTTCTATCCTTCTTCCACCTACGCAGGTTTTAATGTGGCTGAGGCCAAAGTGGTTACAAAAGACATCCCGGCAGAAAATGGCGTAATACATGAAATAGACAGGGTGATCAGCCCATTGCAAAGCATAGATGAGTATATCCGCACGAAACCTGAATACAGCAGTTTTAAGGCTTTACTGAACAGGATGTATACCAATAATATGATCCAGTTTATTTACAATGCGGATGCTTCTCGCAGATACCAGGTGTTAACAGGTAAAAATGATTCCGTGTTTGTGAAAGCTTATTCGCCACTGCTTTCGTTTTCGCCTAACAACGAGAATCATTTAAAAGTGGAGGATAATGACGGTCAGATAAACTGCTGGACCATGTTTATTCCCAATAATACAGCGGTAGATAATTATGTAAAGAAAGTGCTTTGTGAGTATTATCCTTCGCTCGACCAGATGCCTATAGACATCATTGCCGATTTCCTGAATGCGCATATGTTTTCTACGGTGGTATGGCCCACCAAGTTTGGGGTTACGCGCAATAAGTTTGCTGAACCTGCCCGCTTCGATCCTAATACCGATGTGTTTGATAAAAAAATATTAAGCAATGGCATTGTATATGGTACCACCAAAGTGGAGGAAGCTGATGTGTTCAGCACTGTATACAGCAAGGCTTACCTCAACCCGGGCTACACCATGATGACGAGGTTGCTGAACATAACAGGGCTCAGACTGCTGATAGCAAAATCCAATGTACCGGTG
>DASUVL010000805.1:0-7300 GCA_036379015.1 Niastella sp. | reverse complement strand
ACCAGAAAGCTCTTGTTCTGCAAGGCAATGATATGCAGGAAGAATTTATTGCCAAGTCGAGCGTTGCTAAAAGTGCTGATACCATTAAATGGACAGCAGCGATGAAAGAAGTTAAAAGGAAGGAATTGAATGAGCTGTATGTGAAATGGACCAATTTCGTTAACCAGGAAGCGCAGCAATTAATGAATAAACACGAACAGGACCTGCTGGCCCCTATCCAGGATAAAGCGGTTAAGACCTCACAGGCTGTAGCCAAAGAAAATGGGTATGCTTACATTCTGCCCAAAGAGCAATTGATCTCTTTTCCCGCAGCCGATGACATTTTACTGCTTGTGTTTAAGAAATTAAACATTACGCCACCTGCACCGGAAGGCTCAGAGCCAAAGACAGGGAAGTAACCGGAAGTCCGAAGTCGGAGCTCAGAGAAAGCCGAAATCAGAAGTCGGAAATCAGAAGTAGGAAATAAGAATCTTGAATAAAGAAAAAGGAACAAAGTAGATACAACATCAACTTTGTTCCTTTTTTATTTTGTATTTCCGACCTCCGACCTCCGACCTCCGACTTCCGACCTCACTTCAGCCCCATATCCTGTATAATACCCTGGATGCGTTTATCGAGGTCGCCATGTACATGGGTAGAATCGAATTCAGCAGCACTTTTCAGGGTTGTATTTACGCTAAAGTAGAATTTGATCTTTGGCTCCGTACCACTGGGGCGCGCAGAGATCTTGCTGCCATCGGCCAGTATAAATTGCAGTACATTGGAAACAGGCAATTTGATATCCCACTCCTCGCCGGTTTGCAGGTTCTTTCCTTTACGCAATTCATAGTCGAGCAGGTGTACCACCGGTGAACCGTTAATGGTTACAGGCGGATTACTGCGATAGCCATCCATCATGTCGGCAATTTCTTTTTGTCCGTTCATGCCTTTTTTAGTGATGGAGATCAAATGCTCTTTATAATAACCGTATTGTACATACAGATCGATCAATTTTTCAAACAGCGATCTGCCTTTGTCTTTTTCGTAGGCGGCCATTTCACACAGGAGCGCCACTGCCGAAACGGCGTCTTTATCGCGGAGCTTGTTACCGATCATCAAACCATAGCTTTCTTCACCACCAACAATATAGTTCTCGGTGGCTTCCTTTTCCTTGATCAGTTCTGCGATCCATTTAAAACCGGTCAATACATTGTAACATTTTACATTGTTGTCTGCCGCAATACGGTCGATCATATCCGTTGTTACAATGGTTTTTACCACAAAATCGTTCTTTTGGGCAATGCCTTTGGCTTTACGGGCCTCAATGATATAATTGAATGCCAGTACGGCCGTTTGATTACCGTTCATCAGCATCCAGTTGCCTTGTTTATCTTTAATGGCAATACCAACCCGGTCGGCATCGGGATCGGTTCCCAATAAGATATCAGCATCCAGGTCCTTGGCTTTCTTCAAACCAATGCTCATAGCTTCGCTTTCTTCCGGATTGGGATATACAACAGTGGGAAAATTGCCATCGGGTTTGGCTTGTTCCTCTACAATATGCACGTTGTTAAAACCGAACCGTTGTAATACCTCCGGCACCAGTGTAATGCCGGTACCATGAATAGGGGTATATACGATCTTAAGATCATGTTGCCGGGCTATCACTTCAGGATATACGCTCAGGCTTTTAACCATGTCGATATACGCAGCATCTAATTCCTGCCCAATGATCGTAATGTTGGCTTCACCCCCATTCCATTTAACCTCATCGACCGAAGCAATTTTTTCTACTTCTTTTATTACGTTTTTGTCGTGTGGTGGCACCAATTGCCCGCCATCGTTCCAGTATGCTTTGTAGCCGTTATATTCTTTGGGATTATGAGAAGCGGTACATACCACGCCACCCTGGCAGCCCAGCTGCCGGATGGTAAAGCTCAGTTCGGGGGTTGGACGTAATGCTTCAAATAAAAATACTTTGATGCCGTTGGCTGCCATTACATTGGCTGTGATCTCTGCAAACTGGCGGCTATTGTTACGGCTATCGTGTGCAATGGCAATACGGATAACACCGCCCGGGTATGTCTGGATCAGGTAATTGGCAAAGCCCTGTGTGGCCATGCCCACCGTATATTTATTAATGCGGTTGGTTCCTATACCCATAATTCCACGTAAACCACCGGTGCCAAATTCCAGGTTCCGGTAAAAAGCATCGGCCAGCTCGGTTGGGTTTTCTGTTTCAAGCCGGGCGATTTCCTGTTTGGCGGCATCGTCGTATTTTCCGTCTTTCCAAACTTGTACGCGCTGCATAATTGCATCATCCATAGTGCTCGATTTGATGTTAAATATTGAAGGTTTGAAGTTATATAATTTTATGATTACCCGATTCGTTTATTGGCAGAACCGTACTTTTGTGGCAACAGGTGAAGCAAAAAGTAAAAAAGCCAGCCACGGTACGTGTTGAGAAACCCAGATTCATTATATTGATTTAATACAAAATGTTATTGTGGCAGATACTATTCAAAAAACATACCTCCCCTTTTTCAGAATTGCATTAATTGTCGGATTGCTTATTTGTATTCATACTAATATGTATTGTCAGAATAGTACCCGTGACACGGTTCCGCAAGTTGTGAATGGTGAATGGTCAATGTTGAATACGCTTGCGGTAGTTGATACCTCACGACCAATTATTCCAGCCGCCGAAAGTGCGTCCCTGAAAGAACAGGATACGCGTCCGGCAGCCCCTCGTAAGCGGGTTTGGCTGGTGGCCGGTGGCCATGCTGCCCTTTGGACTGCCTCCTACATTGCCTTAAACAAAGCCTGGTATGCTGATTATCCCAGAAGCGATTTTCATTTCTATAATGATAATGGCGAATGGAACCAGATGGATAAGGCAGGCCATACCTGGACCACCTACCAGGTTAGCCGGATGTCGGCTGGTTTGTGGAAATGGGCAGGCCTGAGCGATCGTAAAAGTGTTTTGCTGGGCGGTATCAGCGGACTGGCCTATCAAAGCATTATTGAGATACAGGATGGTTTTAGCAAAGAATGGGGATTTAGCTGGGGCGATATGGCTGCCAATACCCTGGGCGCTGCCAGTTTTGTTGCCCAGCAATTAGGTTGGAAAGAACAGCGCATATCAATTAAATTGAGCTACTGGCCCTATGATTATGATTCGCCGGAATTAAAGACCCGCCGTAACCAGATTTCCGGAATAGGCCTGCCCGAGCGATTGCTGAAGGATTACAATTCGCAAACCTACTGGCTCAGTGCCAACATACATGCATTTTTACCAGGTTCAACATGGCCTGCCTGGTTAAATATTGCTGTGGGTTATAAAAGCGATGGCATGCTGGGTGGTTATGAGAATAAATGGATCGACAAACAAGGCAACACCATTTACCGGTACGATATACCCCGGGTACGGCATTTTATATTGTCACCTGATATGGATCTCACCAAAATTAAAACCAATAAGAAATGGTTGCGCACCGTTCTGTCTGTAGCGAACATGGTGAAGATACCGGCACCGGCGCTTGCATTAAGTTCCAGGGGAAAATGCAAGGCATTCCTGATTTACTACTGAAGTGCAGACCATTGTTAAAAGTGGCAATTGCTGATTTTGGGATTTCGGGATTTGTAAACAGGTCAAAGCATGATGAAATCCCCACATCTCAAAATCTCTAAATCAGAAATATTTTATTCCATATAAGCCCCCGTTACCTCATCTCCATCCACTTCAACAAAAATATGTTCCTGCAGTGTAGTGGCTACGGATAGGCCTACATAATCGGTATTAACGGGGTATGCTTTATGTGTACGTTCTACCAGTGCCAGTGTCTGGATCTTTTTGGGCAGGTAAGCCAGAAAAGGCTTTATGGCGTATAACATGGTTTTGCCACTGTTGGCCACATCATCAATTACAATGATCACTTTATCGGTAAAGTCCGTTTCTCCGCTCAGTTTGATGTCATGAGGCGCTTTTTTATCGAGGGAAATATCGATGTTCCAAATGGATATGGCGGGATTTATTGATAGTAACATTTTCTCAATATTACGGGCAATTACGCTGCCATTTTCACGAATTCCGGCGAGAATGATATGCTTTTCGTCGAGGTTGTTCTCTATGATCTCATAAGCTATTCGTTGTAATTTCCGGGCTACCGTTTCTTTATCAAGTATATAATTGCGCGCCATGAATTTTTGGCCCAAAGCTATATAAAAAAAGGCATAAAGGCGTCAGGCAACGAGATGCCTGGCAGTGGTGGGCTAACAGCGAATAAGTCGGCAATCTGCAATAAGTTATTCTTCCTTATCAACTTTTCAACCTATCAACTTTTAAACTATCTTAGCCTTATGTCATATATACCTCAGATACTATTTATCATCATTTCGGCTGTGGCCATTTGGTTTTTTAGTAAAAAGATAATGACTATACGCCGTAATATTTTATTAGGGCGTGATGTGTCTTTTAATGATCGAAAAGGCGAACGGTGGAAGAATGTATTGTTGCTGGCGTTCGGACAAAAAAAGATGTTCCGGAATCCCCTGGTGGCTGTTATGCATTTTTTTATCTATGCCGGTTTCGTCATCATCAATATTGAAGTACTGGAAATTGTAATTGATGGCATCTTCGGTACACATCGCATTTTTGCACAATTCGGCGGCGCTGTATATCCATACCTGATCAATGCATTTGAGTTCCTGGCCATAACCGTTTTACTGGCTTGCGTTATTTTCCTGATCAGAAGGAATGTTGTAAAGGTAAAACGCCTGGCCAGTCCTGACCTGAACGGATGGCCGCGCAGCGATGCCAATTATATCCTCATCACCGAGATCGTGCTGATGACGCTATTCCTCACCATGAATGCGACCGATACCCTGTTACAGGAACGCGGATACGGTCATTATGGCGAACATACAACAGGTAGTTTTTTCTTTTCTTCCCTGTTGCATCCTTTGCTGGGTGGGGTAAGCAATAGTGTTTTGGTGGGTATTGAGCGCAGCTGCTGGTGGCTGCACATTGTAGGGATCTTTGCTTTTTTAAATTATATCCCCTACTCCAAACACCTGCATATATTACTGGCTTTTCCCAATGCTTATTATACCAGGTTGCAACCAATGGGCAAAATGAATAACATGCCCGCTATTCAAAACGAGGTGTTGTATGCCATGCAACCGGAAATGGCGCCGGCCGATGCTGCCCAGCCTGATAAATTTGGCGCCAAAGACGTGACAGACCTAACCTGGCGCAATGTGCTCGATGCCTTTTCCTGTACAGAATGTGGCCGGTGCAGTGCCGCTTGTCCGGCGACCATTACGGGTAAGAAGTTATCGCCCCGCAAGATCATGATGGCTACCCGCGACCGGGCGGAAGATATAGGTAAGAATATTGAGCAGAATGGGGAGTTTAAAGACGATGGTAAAACCCTTTTGCACGATTATATTACGGTAGAAGAATTACGCGCCTGCACCACCTGTAACAGCTGTGTACAGGAATGTCCGGTCAGTATCAGTCCGCTGGAAATAATACTCGAACTGCGTCGTTCGCTGGTCATGGAAGAAAGCAATGCACCCCAGGAATGGAACGCCATGTTCAGTAACGTAGAAAATAATTTTGCCCCCTGGAAGTTCAGTCCTGATGACAGGGATAAATGGATAAGCGAAATGAGCTGATTTGCTAATGTGATAATGTGCTAATGGAATACAGCTTCGCATTATACCAAACAAAAAACTCGCTACGCAAATAAAGCTGCGTAGCGAGTTTTTTTTATTAGCACATTAGCAAATTATCATATTAGCACATTTGTTCCTTATTTGTACAAGACTACACTCTTTAATTAAAGCAACACTATATTATACGTAGTTCCAGCAATAGTAACCGTGGCTTTATTATCGCAACCACTGGTGCCATAATCAAAAGAACGGGTTAATCTGCCGGTAGGCGTTACGTCTATTTTACCACTTTCAAACCAGTAACAGTTCATTTTACGAACCAACGCTTGTGTAATGGTGATCGTGTAGCTTTCGCCCGTAGCAATGGTGCCGCTTGCAGAACCGGTGATGGAATACGTATCATCCAGGATGTATAACGGGGTGTTGGCGCCATCAACCCATTCGCGATTGCGGGTAGATACCCAGGTAATGGTACCGCCATTATTGGCTTTTACAATAGAACCGTTCACTTCAATTTTATACACCAGGTGATTGGCTGCATTCAACCCCATATTGGTGGTTTTATGTGTTCCTTTGATCTGGTTGTCGTTTACGAAGTAGTTATCAAAACTGATGTTTACGACAGTACCGGGATCGCGGTATTTGCCCGTCCAGGTAGCCAGGATCTTACCACGGCGGTATCTGGCATCGGCACACAAACAGTTGGAAGTTCCAAAATTAATGGTAATGGAACGGGTAGTGCTAGCTGTATCAATGTCTACAGAGGCGCAACCGCCTAAAATGTTTTCTTCTCTGGCTACATTGTCATTCGTAGCTGTTCTGAAAGAAAAGCTGACACCAGCATTGGCCGATGCATCAACCATGGTATTTACATCGTTGTAATTCCCTTCTGCCAGGGAGTTGTCCTGTGCAGGCGCAGTATCGCTATCTTCTGCCTTGGAATCTTTCTTACAGGCTGTAAATGAGAATGTAAATAAGCAGCAGGCTATTACGCCCAGGAGAACGGATTGTCTTTTTTGCATGGGGGGTTAATTTATGATCCGGTGTCAGACCGGTGGCCGGGTACGAAGTTTAAAACGTATAATAGTTTTATTTGGTGTGTGGGATGGAGGGAAAATAAATAACTAATGTAAGTGATTGATTGTCTTTTCTTTCTCATTCCTTATTTCTCATTCTTCATTTTTAATTTCCCTTCTTCTTCCTCGCTATCCGCCAGCCCATAATAATGGAGGTAATGGCAAAAATGCCTCCTATGATCCAGCTGATAAGGTCCTGGTTCGCGTTTAGGCGGTTAACGATCAATTGTCCGCCGAAAATGAACACTGAGTTGCCCAGGAATGTGCCAAGGCCAATACCGGCGATATACGTGTTATAATGATCGTTGCGGGGTTGCAGTATTTTTTTAGTGAATAAGGCGGTGCTCCAGCCAAACCAGAATGGAATTTGCGCCGGGTTAATGGCGCTCATAGCCGCGCCCAGCCAAAAACGATGTATGGTATGGGAAAGTATGACGTTCTTTTGCGTATGCGGACTGGCCGCTGCAATAAAATTAGATACCGCCAGTGCCGCTATGATCAGTACCGTGATCCATTCCAGCCAGCGGAATAGTTTTTGGTGTTTTTGCACCCAATCCATAGCCACC
>DASUVL010000804.1:0-9781 GCA_036379015.1 Niastella sp. | reverse complement strand
AATCGCACTTTGCCTTTTTACTCTGACTGCCAGAAGCAATTACGGTCAACGTCCATAATCGTCAATCTCCCACCCTTGGCCCCACCTGTATCTAAATTATAAATATTGGCAGCCTTTAACGGCTTATCTATCCCCCAACGCATTGTGTTGGTATGTCCTATAAATATGTTATTGAAATTTGTTACTATTTCAAGTTGTTACAATACGACAAACTTAGGGTATACATAATTCCTGGCTTATATTTGACTTAGAACGAGAAGCAACTTTCAAAAAGTAAATGACAAAACAAGAAGCCTTTCCCGATAGCCAAAATAAGCATACTTTTATCCTCAATTCTAAATAAAAGAAAACGAGTGTAAAATAATGAGCCCAACATTTCAAACTGGAAAAGACTTTGAATTTTTAATTACACCTGGTGATTTAGAAATAAACCCTGATGATTTTGACAACCTGATGACACCCGATTCCATTCCATGGACAAAAGTTTTCAAAAACGAATTGCCGTATTACCAGGTTGGAATAGATGAATTTTCCTATTCCCGGGAAATGCCTGGAATACAGATGACCTTTAATGCTGAGATCACATTTGAAAAAGCCCGGCAGATCGTAGAGGAAGTAGCCAATAAACTGACAAAGTACACCGGACAGGAAATTGAAGTTCTTTTTGTTCCCACAGATGCTATTTCCTGATTTGATCTTTAAAAGGTTTGCGCTGATAGTGCTGAGTCATTTCCAATGGAAAAATGGATACAGGGTGAAACAAAAAAATCCCGGTTCCTTGCGAAACCGGGATCATCCGTTTTGGTTGAAAATTTATTTAATATGCATACCAGCCAGTACCTTCCCCGGAATATCCAGGCATAAATGAAAGTTCCGATTGATTTTTGGTGTAAAAATGGTCGGCAGTTGAATGGTTGTAATACCTGTACACTGGAACCGAGCCATTAATGGCCGACGGATATGCATAGAACGCTATGCCTTCGGGTATATTAACATTATGCTCCGAAGCAGGTATTTCATCATAATATGTTGTATAAAAATGATCTCCTGGATTCCCTGTTCTCCAGAAACGATATACCGGTACGCTATTGGCCACCTGGTTAGGAAATGCAAAAAAGCCAATGCCTTCAAACAGATAATTATTGTTATCACCATTTTGAAGTTCACCATAGTTGGTGGTATAAAAATGATCCTGAATGGTATTCCTGGCGTAATAACGAAACACCGGTACGGTGCCTGCCACCGGCGGATTAGCCGGGTATAAAAACTGCATGGCCAGAATATCAAAATCGGAAAGGGTTGACCTGTTCGAGACACAAATGTATGAATTCATGATAGAATTGGGGTCAGTTCCTGAAGGGGTTCCCATTATATGCATCGCATCATACACGGCGCCCATGTCGCTGATACCACTTTGCGGATCACCGGGCAAGTTAAACCAGTCGGTATGCCTTAAGCCTATGGCATGCCCAAACATCGACGCCAACGTACCTACCTTTTGTTCATAGGAAAATTGCGGAAAATTTATATTATCAACATATATAAATGGGCCGGGTAAACCATTCATCGGAAAATAAGCATAGCTACAGTAAGGGGAGGCTCGCCTAATTACCTGAATTTTTGCAGTAGCCCGTATTACGGTAATCATAAACTTCAACCGGCAATTGGGCACATTATTCCATAAAGCAATGGCATTATCCACTTCACCGGCATAAGCAAACATAGAAGGGTCAACATACACCTCAATATATCGCTGTACATCGTATCCTATATAATTGGCCGTTCCATACTGCTCTGTTTTTGGCCCTTCCAAAATGGAGAAATCGGGATTGCTGTTCTTGTCAAAGAAGATATCGCCATCTACTACATAATTGTCGCCGATATCTTTAATATCCTTATCCCGGAAGCCTAGCTTCTTAATATACTCGTAAACACGATCTTTATTACTATCGGTTTCCGGAGCGTTATTAATACTTTTTTTACAGGAGAATAAAAGAAAGGCGCAGGTTACTACAATAGAAAGGTATCCCAATATGGGAGTAAATTTTCTTTTCATCACAGATAAGATTTAAGTTTATAATGAAAACGAAATTAACCCATCTGTTCAATTAAACCATATGAAATTAACGTAAACCTATAAACGTGTTATTTTTGATAATAAGCGTGCACTATTTACCGATAGACGTGTAACTGAAATAGCAAAATTTATTTATGCAATACTATTTAGCGATCCCCTGGCAATAAAAAAATCCCGGCTCCTTTTCGAAACCGGGATCATCGTTTTGGTTAATGTTTATTTAGTATGCATACCAGCCAAGTGAATCCCAATGAATACCCATCTTTACTTTTAGCCGGTTGATCTGGATCATGCTGAATTCGGCGCCCGCTCCCCTCACCGCTCACCCTGTCAACGAAATCGTTTTCGTAAATAAATAAAATTACTTAATATGTGGGTGCATTAAAAATGCGCAACTTCAGTGATCGGCAAAATAATGCACGATTAACCTATACACATAAAAACCTGCCTGTAAAGAATTTTAACCTGGTTATGTTGTCATAATTAACTGCCATGAGGTCTAAAAAGATCTGGATTTCGCTGCAAATGTTGTATTTGCTTGCACTTTCCTGCAAACAGGAACCCAATACCTTATTTACCGAAGTAGCTCCATCCCACTCCCATATTGACTTCACCAACGCCATTAAGGAAGATAAAGACTACAACGTTCTTACGTATGAGTATATATATAATGGTGCAGGAGTAGCGGTTGGCGACCTGAACAACGACGGATTGCCCGACGTAATGCTTACCGCTAACATGACGCCCAATAAACTGTATTTGAATAAAGGCAACCTGCAGTTTGAAGATATTACTGAAAAAGCCGGCGTTCAGGGCCGCCCTAAATGGAAGACCGGCGTTGTAATGGCCGATGTAAACGGCGACGGACTGCTCGATATATATGTATGCTACTCAGGCCCCGGTACCGATGCTGAAAGGGCCAATGAATTATACATCAATACCGGTGTGCAAAACGGCATTCCTGTTTTTAAAGAACAGGCCAAACAATACGGAATAGATGCGCCCGGCACCTTTACCACCACCGCTTCGTTTTTTGATATGGATAATGACGGCGACATCGACATGTTTATGGTAAACCATGCCGACATGTTCTTTAACCCGTTCTTTAATTCAACCAAACTACGCAGCATCCGCCATCCTAAATTCGGCAACAGACTATATCGAAATGACAACGGCGTATTTGCTGACATCAGCGAACAGGCAGGTATCGATGGCAGCGGACTGAACTTTGGCCTGAGTGTGTCAGTTAGCGATATCAACTACGACGGATGGTCCGATATTTACGTAACCAACGATTACGATGAACGCGACTTCCTGTACCTGAACAATCACAATGGAACATTTCGCGAAGTGCTTACCAAAGCAGCGGCTCATATGTCGGAATTCGCCATGGGTTCAGATATTGCCGACTTTAACAATGATCTCAGGCCCGATATTATGGTGCTTGATATGTTGCCCGAAGACAACCACCGCATGAAACTTTTAAAAGGCCCCGATGCCTACGACCGGTATTCAATGCGCGTACAAAATGGATACCATTACCAGCAGATGCGCAATACGTTACAACTAAACAATGGCAACGACAGCAGCGGTATTCCCATCTTCAGCGAAATAGCGCAAATGGCAGGCGTATCCAATACCGACTGGAGCTGGGCGCCCCTGTTTGCCGATTTTGATAACGATGGCTGGAAAGACCTTTTTATATCGAACGGTATATTTAAAGATATCAACGACCTCGACTTTGTAAAATTCACATCGGGGTATTCGCAAAATCCCAATGTTGGCAAAATAAACGATAAAGATGCCATGTGGAAGTTGATACAACAAATGCCAAGTACCAAACTCAACAACTACCTGTATAAAAATAATCAGAACTTAGGTTTTACCGATGTTACAGCCAGTTGGGGACTCACCAAAAAAACAGTAAGCAATGGCGCTGCTTATGCCGACCTCGATAACGATGGCGATCTTGACCTTGTTATAAACTCTTTGAATGATAAGGCATCAGTATATAAAAACAACAGCCGGGAAACAACTACAGGTCATTATATAAAACTCCGGTTAAAAGGTGCAGCCCAAAATACCTATGGCATTGGCGCTAAAGTATATGCTTATACTGCGCATACCAAACAGTTTCAGGAACAATACATAACCCGGGGTTTTCAATCGTCGGTTGACCCGGTAATGCACATTGGTTTGGGCGCTGATAGTGTTATTCAATCATTAATTATAAAATGGCCACAGGGCAAAACAACCCATATTCAACAGTTCAAAGCCGACACGTTGCTGGTTATCGATGAAGCAGCAGCTGATGCGGAGAATGCTCCGCCATCCAGCGGATTGCCCCTTTCTCCTTTTTTTAGCGACGTTACAGAAACATCAGGGTTAAATTACGTTCACAAACCATTGGGGTTTGTTGATTTTAAAGTTTTCCCCCTGCTCCCCTACCAGTTATCGAAATCCGGCCCGTCTATAGCCAAAGCAGATGTAAACGGAGATGGTCTTGAAGATGTATTCATTGGCGCATCTACCGGCTCGGCCAGCGCATTATATCTGCAAACAAAAACAGGAACGTTTACACCTGCAGCTAATCAGCCATGGAATAACAATACAGGCATCACCAATACCGATGCGTTGTTCTTTGATGCCGATAACGATAAAGACATGGACCTGTACATCGTAAGCGGCGGCACCGAATACAACCCGGGTAATAAAAGCTACCAGGACCGTTTTTTTGAAAACGACGGTCATGGCAATTTTGTGATGCGTGAAGGGGCGTTACCCCCTGAAACTGCCAGCGGAGCCTGTGTACGCGTATCAGATATCGATCACGATGGACGGCCCGACCTGTTCATTGGAAATAAAATATCACCGGGCAGCTTTCCACAGGCGCCTGAAAGTTTTGTTCTTAAAAACAAAAGCGTCAACGCTCACATTCAATTTGTAAAAGACGTACAGAAAGATACCACGCTGGCACATGCCGGCATGGTGACCGATGCTGCATGGGTTGACCTTAATAAAGACGGCTGGGATGATCTGATTGCCGTAGGTGAATTTATGCCCATTACCGTTTTTGAAAATCACCAGGGACAACTGGTAAACAAAACAACGGCTTATGGTTTTGCCGATACCGAAGGCTGGTGGTGTCGCCTGTTGACCGGCGATTTTGATAACGACGGAAATACCGACCTCGTTATTGGAAACCTGGGTACAAACACCCAATTCAAAGCATCTGCACAGCAACCGGTAAGTATCGTGTATAAAGATTTTTTCAGCAATGGCAGCATTGATCCTGTTCTATGCTATTACAATGGCGGCAAACAATGGCCCTATTACTCGCGCGATGAAATGGCCGAACAAATTCCGAGCATCAATAAAAAGTTCCTGCATTATAATGATTATGCCGATGCACAGTTAACCGACCTGTTTTCGGAAGATCAGCTGCAGGATGCACGCACCGTGAATATCAAAACACTCACCTCGGTATTTGTAAAAAATAATGGTAACAAAAAATTCATATTGCAGCCGCTGCCGCAATATGCACAAATGAGCGCCTTAACAGGCATGGTTGCTACCGATATTGATGGTGATGGCAACAAGGATATTATTGTAGCTGGTAACTTTTATCCGTTCAGGGTGCAATTGGGCCCGCTCGACGCCGGCATTGGCCTGGTGCTGCAAAATGAAGGCAAAGGACGGTTCAGGCCGATATTGTATAACGAAACCGGTTTATGCATCCGGGGCGATGTACGCAACCTGATAGCTGTGCAGGGCGGCGACAACCAATTTATAATAGCAGCTAAAAACAACGGACAGTTACAAATTTTGAAACAAAGGCACTCTAATTAGGACAATTTAGAGATTTAGAGATGTAGGGATTTGGGGATTTAAAGGAGAATCTGTTGCGACAGAAATCTCAAAATCTAAAAATCACAAAATCTAAAAATCGAAAATTAGCGATGACGGCAAGCAATGACATATTGCCCAACATGTCGGTAAAAGCACTTTTTGAAGCCATTGCCCAAAACAATGAGCAGGCCTTTAAAATGTTGTTCAACCTATACAAATCACGCACCTATGCCGTGGCTTTTAAGTTAACCAAGCAAGCCTATGCATCGGAAGAGATCACGCAGGATGTGTTCATCAGCATTTGGGTAAGCCGGGCACAACTGGCACAGGTTAAAAATGCCGAAGCCTATATTTATACCGTCATATATAATAAAGTAAGCAGGTATTTAAAAAAGGAATCCAACCAGGAACGCATACTGCAATTATCAATCTGGAATACCAAACCCTACAGTAACGAAACCGAAGAAACAGTTTTTGTTCACGATCAGCAAAAACTACTCAGAGAGGCAGTGCAGCAGTTATCGCCGCAAAAAAAGCTGATGTATGAATTGCACGAAGTGCAGGGAAAAAGCTACGATGAAATTGCCAAAACGCTGGATCTTTCTCCACATACCGTAAAAAGCCATGTGCTACAGGCTGTAAAATTCATTCGCAATTGTCTCAAAGACCGCGTGTTGTTCATTTTGATGCTATTATCTTTTTTACTTATCCGGTAATTTTTTTCATTTCCACTCATCCGTTTTACGCTAAGCCGACTCTATAATAGTAAGGAGTATAGGTGTGCCACATCAGCGGCGAATTAATGGCCGGTTATTATGGTGTGGCGCACCTGAATTTCCAAACTGTTTATGACCAAAGAAAGAATACAATATTTATTACACCAATATGCGGCCAACCAGGCCAGCCGCGAAGAAGTGGAAGAATTATTTGAATGGCTGAAAGAGCAGGAAGGCGAAGACGCATTAAAGAAATTCATATTCGACACTACTGAAAAAGAACACCCGAACACAACACATCACCAAAGTGATTGGGATAGAATATGGAAATCGGTTGAATCAGCTACGACAGCCACTGATACTTCAGCTAAAATTATTCGCCCCTTTTGGCCATCATCCCGCGTGCTACGCGGGATGGCAGCGGCCGTATTGTTGCTGGTATTGGCGGGCAGTGCATGGTTTTATTTTTCACGCCCGAAAGAAAATTTAATAGTTGTAGTTTCTCCGGTAACTATTAAAAAAGATATATCGCCCGGCGGCAATAAAGCCCTTCTTACACTGGCCGATGGCACTACCATTGTGCTCGATACGGTACAAACCGGTTTGCTGGCATTGCAGGGCCAAACCAGGATCATAAAACAGAATTCGGCGCAGCTTATTTATCATTCACTTTCCACATCAGAGCAAAAGGCCGGGGAAGTATTGTACAACAGGGTTACTACTCCACATGGCGGTCAGTTTCAGTTGGTATTACCCGACGGTACCAAAGTATGGTTGAACGCAGGTTCGTCACTATGCTTTCCGGCCACTTTTTCAGATTCTAAAAGAATGGTGCAATTAACCGGTGAAGCATATTTTGAAGTAAAACCCCTAAGTCTCCCGACTGGTCGGGACGGCGGAGGACATAAAATTCCTTTTATTGTTGACATTCTCTCTGCCTCCGGCAGAGGCCCGGACGGCAGGGTTGAAGTATTGGGCACCCACTTCAATGTGAAGGCCTATGATGATGAAAAGGATACTAAAGTAACCTTATTGGAAGGGAAAGTGAAGGTCGTGAAACAGACGGCAATCGGCAATCAATCGGCAATCGGCAATCGGCAATCGGCAATTCTAAAACCAGGCGAGCAAGCTATATTGTCGCGAGCCAACTCACCACTCACCACTGACAACTCACCACTCACCATTAACCATTCACAAAATATAGATCAGGTAATCGCCTGGAAGAACGGGTACTTCCGCTTTAAAGAAACAAGTATTCGGGAATTGATGCGGCAGGTTGAAAGATGGTACAATGTGGAAGTTGAATTCAATACCGATCACACCGATCAGTATTATACCGGTGTGGTGTCGCGCTCGCAAAATATTTCGGCTCTTTTACAAACATTGGAGTTAACCGGCACCGTGCATTTTCAGATCGATAACCATCCGGCGAACGGAAAACAGGGAAAAATTATAGTATTACCATAGGCAATGGGCAGTAGGCAATAGACATTGGCAAGTTAAAAGTTAAACGACCTATTCACCATTGACCATTCGCCATTCACCAAAAAAAACCGGAAGCGTTGAAGCCGCTCCCGGTAACATTAAGGTGTTTCAAAACAAGTCAGACTGTTGAATCGACATTGAATTGTAAACCAAAACTTCGCAAAAGTATGAAATTCACAATTTACTGCGCACAATGGCATTCGAACAGGGTGCCATGCAGTAATGAACATGTATCCGGCGAAACCCGACCGACCAAACGGTGGCTGCCGGCCAAAATGCTGCTAATTATGAAATTAACTGCTTTTCTGCTACTTGTAATTTCCCTGCATGTAAGTGCCGGGGGCGTAGCACAGAAAATCACCATCGTTAAAAAGAACGCCACGCTGGAGCAGATCTTTGAACTGATCCAGCAACAGGGCGGATACGATTTTTTAGTCAGTAGCCAGGTGCTTGCCAAAGCGCATCGCGTAGACATCGAAGCACGCAATGCCACCGTAAAGGAAGTGCTTGACCAATGCTTTAAAGATCAACCCCTCATTTATATTCTGCACGAAAGGACCATCATCGTAAAAGAAAAAGAAAAGAAGGAAGAAAAAAGCACGGCACAGGTTGTAACCATTGTCGCCACTCCTGACCCAAAACCAGCCAGCTCAGTCAATGTAACAACCGCTTTTGCTACCACCGCACAGCCCGTTTCGGGAACCGTGAAGGATGAAAAAGATCAGCCTGTTGAAGGTGCAGCTGTTTCTATCAAAAAATTAAACATCGGGACCGTTACCGACCACAATGGCAAATTTCAGTTCACAGTGCCCGATGGCACCTGGGAGCTGGAAATATCTTCGGTAGGCTTTCAGCCATTTACAACAACTATAACAGTTGGTGAGTCGGCTTTACCCGCCATAAATGTTACCATGAAATTAGCTGCTACAGGTTTAACCGATGTGGTCGTAGTGGGATATGGTACACAACGTAAAAGAGATGTAACAGGGACCATCAGCCGGGTAAAAGGCGAAGACTTTCAAAACCTGCCTGTTACCAATGCAGCCCAGGCATTACAGGGTCGTGCATCGGGCGTTGATATTGTAAGCGGAGATGGGGCACCCAACAGCACGCCCGCCATTCGTATTCGTGGTACCGGAACCCTCAACAGCGCCGATCCGCTGGTAGTAATTGATGGTGTACCAGCCGGCAGCCTTACCGATGTAAACCCCAACGACATCGCTTCCATTGAAGTACTGAAAGATGCCTCTTCCTCGGCCATATATGGTACCAGGGCAGCCAATGGCGTAATACTCGTTACCACCAAAAAAGGAAATTATGAAGAGAAGTTAAAGGTCAATATAAACGCTTATACCGGTGAGTCGAAAGTATTGAAGAAACTCGATCTGTTAACAGCGCCCGACCTGGTAACATTAAAGAAAGAAGAATTTACCAACGATGGCTCACCTATACCCGCCATCTGGAACGATCCCGATTATGCCGTTCAGCGTACCAACTGGCAGGATGCCTTGTTTGGTACCGGTAAAGTAAATAATGTAGATGCGTCGCTGAGAGGCGGTAATAAAAACTCGAACTTTAGCTTATCGTGCAATTACTACGATAATAAAGGGATGATAGAAAACTCTTTCTTCCGCCGTTACAGCGCCCGCTTTAA
>DASUVL010000803.1:0-2190 GCA_036379015.1 Niastella sp. | reverse complement strand
CCCCTTTGATAACATCAAGCGGATAGAGATCATGTGAAAAAGCCTCCCCTTTATGTTCAATGATCAACAGTTTCCGGCTGCTTTCATCGATAATAACGGTTTGATGTATTAGCTGTTTACGATAATAATTTGTTATGCCGGTTTGCCTGGTTGCTTCGGTTATATAGGCATTAATTCTTTTCTGCGCTTTCTTTCTTCGATTTTTATTACCCTTATTAAGAATTACTATAACAATAAAAATGGGCACTATTAGCAATAGTGTTATTACTATATCTGACATTATTGAAAAGTTTAGGTAATACAATGTTGCTACTGATCAGTTAGGCCAGTAGACATATCTGTTATGTTTCGATACCAAACAATTCTCACCAGAAATAGTGATTGGGAAATAACAACAACCTTATTAGTGGGAACCTGGGTGAAGTGGGATCTGCTATGGCACGTTTACGTAATGCATCAGCAATAAAATGGCGAAGGTTATCTATAGATGGTGCACTCTCCTGTAACCTGTGGTCTCTTACTTGAACCGTGGTACAATTAAAATGAATTGACCGGGCCAATTCTGCAGCATGATCATGATGACAGGAAAAAGCAGATACGACTGCATTCTTTTGAGATATAGTATGTTGATAAGGCGTTTCTGCCTCAGCAGCAAAACCCCTTACCAGTTGTATAAACAATATACATATTGTAAAAACATATCTCACGCTGCAAATTTAACTCAATGAGCGTGCAAAACAAAGTAAAATGGCTTTGTAAGAGACAGATAATAATTAACGAAGTATTTGAGTTTATTTTAGTAAGTTTGGTTAAATGACAGGTTCACCATTATATACTCGTTTCACACTTTATGTCAGGTACATCATACTTGACATAAGCAACTGTGTTACCTGGTCATTTCCTGAATTCGTCCCCTTTTGTCCACGTTTGTATTATTTCTCCAATTTTAAAGACTTTAACAGGTTAACCCAGGCCTGATTTCCATAAAGGCTTGGGCGGTATGATTTGCTCAACTTATTGTTTCCATCATTAACCTGTAAAATTTTGTTATGCACCGGAACGAACAACCTGTTTCTGTGGGTAATTATGTAGCTATGCTATTAGTGTTGCTAAGTATTAATGCAGTAGCAGAAGGCCTGGTATCGGATCCCAAATGGTATTGGCTGTTGTGTATCACTATTCCAATATTGCTGATCTATGCTTATATTATTCGAAGATAAATAGCATAAGTCCAATACAAGCATTGAGATAGGTCAAAAAATCGCCGGCCTTTTACTACTTTTATAGCCAATACCTACTCGATGCAGCACCTTTTTATCCAATACATTTATATTATTTTAATTATCCTGGCCCTGGTCATGTTAGCGAACCGGCTTCGCCTGGCCTACCCCATTGTGCTGGTATTGGGCGGATTGGCGCTCAGCCTGACAGCCGCGTTTTCGACGATCACCATTGACCCCGAGCTGGTTTTCTTTATATTTCTGCCACCCCTGCTCTATGAAGCGGCCTGGCAGGTGTCATGGAAAGAGTTTTGGAAATGGCGACGGGTAATTACCAGTTTTGCATTTCCTATCGTTATCCTCACCTCCTGTGTGGTCGCATTTGTGGCCTATTATTGCATTCCCGGTTTTACATTAGCACTGGGTTTCCTGTTGGGCGGCATTGTGTCTCCGCCTGATGCCATTTCTGCTACTACCATCATGCGCCAGGTAAAAGTGCCGAAGGGAATAGTAAGCATTATTGAAGGAGAAAGCTTGCTCAACGATGCATCATCACTCATTGTATTTCGCTTTGCCCTGGTCACCGTGATCACCGGACAGTTCCATTTTCAGGAAGCAGCCGGTAGCTTTTTCCTGGTCATCATAATGGGAACGCTCATTGGTCTGGCTTTCGGCGCTATTTTTTATGCCATTCATCGATGGTTGCCAACAACACCTGGTATAGAGATCATTTTAACGCTGGTTACGCCCTATTGCATGTATTACTTTGCGGAACATTTTCATTTTTCAGGGGTGTTGGCAGTTGTCAGCGGCGGCTTGTTGTTGTCGAGCCAACGGCACCGCATGCTTTCCTATCGCAGTCGTATTGAAGGCGTAAACGTATGGGCCAGCTTTGTTTTTGTGCTGAATGGACTGGTCTTTATGCTTATCGGACTTCAATTACCCTCTATTGTTCAACAGTTGGGAGATA
>DASUVL010000802.1:0-3814 GCA_036379015.1 Niastella sp. | reverse complement strand
CTTATGACAGGTAGTGCAATCCAGTGCGCCGATCATTTCCAGGCCTTTTTCATGGGCGCTGGCAGTGGGGGCGGGAGTTGCATTGTCGGCAGGTTTTTCTTCGCCGCCTTTGTTGCTGTCGGAGGAGTTGCAGGCAATCATGGCTGTGCAGATTGCAGCAAAAACAACATATTTCTTCATCGAAACAAAAATTTTAGTTCAGAATGTGCAAGTTAAAAGTTTAGCAAATTACATTATTTTAATCCTAATACCGACCTGTTAAATTTTTCATCACTTCCCGTGCCGGCAAAATCGTCAAAAGCTTTTTCTGTAACACGGATGATGTGGTCTTTAATGAATACAGCCCCTTCTTTAGCGCCGTCCTCGGGGTGTTTAATGCAACATTCCCATTCCAGCACCGCCCAGCCCGCATAATCGTATGCAGCCAGTTTACTGAAGACAGATTTAAAATCTACCTGGCCATCGCCCAGTGAGCGAAAACGGCCGGCCCGGTCGATCCAGTTCTGATAACCGCCATACACCCCTTGCTTGCCGGTGGGGTTGAACTCCGCATCTTTTACATGGAACATACGGATGCGTTCATGATAATGGTCGATGTATTCGAGATAATCGAGGCATTGCAATACAAAATGCGATGGATCGTACAACAGGCATGCCCGTGCATGATTATTGGTATGTTGTAAGAAGAGCTCATATGAAATACCGTCGTGAATATCTTCACCGGGATGTACTTCATAACAAAGATCTACGCCGCATTCATCAAAATAATTCAGGATGGGCAGCCAGCGGTTGCCCAGTTCTTTAAACCCGGTCTCTACCAAACCCGCAGGCCGTTGAGGCCAGGGATAAACAGTAGGCCATAACAGCGCCCCGCTGAAGGTGGCGTGGGCATTTAATCCCAGGTTTTGAGAAGCCTTTGCGGCATAGTGAAGTTGTTGGACAGCCCATTCTGTGCGGGCTTTGGGATTATTGCGAAGTTTTTCCGGTGCAAAACCATCAAACAAAGTATCGTATGCCGGATGCACTGCTACCAGTTGTCCTTGTAAATGGGTTGACAGTTCCGTGATCTCCAGGCCGCATTCTTTAACGAGCCCTTTTATTTCGTCGGCGTATGTTTTACTTTCTGCTGCTTTTTGCAAATCAATACAGCGGCTGTCCCAGGTAGGTATTTGCACACCCACAAAACCCAGGCTTTTTGCCCACTGGCAAATTGACTTTAATGAATTGAACGGCGGCTGGTCGCCCATGAACTGGGCTAAAAATAATCCTGGTCCTTTTAACGTCTTCATGAAATGGCGCTTTGAGATTTGGAATTAGGTATCTGAAATTAAAATGTCATTAAGTTTGCGCAGCCTGGCCCTAAGCGTCCTGAGCATTCTTCGATGGCGCTCAGGACAAAAGGATCTAAAGATCGACTTAAACAGCGTTGAGCAGGCTTGCCCTGAGTCCCGTTTGTGAGGGAAAGGGTCGAACGCAACTAAACTTCAAATGCTGTCCATTTTTCTTTGCTGGCGCTGCTCTTTACCACGTTATCAATAAACGCCATACCACGAACGCCTTCGTCTACCCGCGGAAAGTCGAGCATTTCTTTAGTAGGCTGCGTACCATCAAGGCGGGCTGATAAGGTCAGCGCAAAGTTGCGGTAAATATTACCGAAAGCTTCCAGGTAACCTTCGGGGTGTCCACCCGGCGTGCGGCAGTTGTGCGTTGCGAAAGACGATAATACACCGGTATAGTTAGCACCAGCGCGTAAGATCTGTGTCGGTTGATCGAGCCATTTAACAATGAGGGTATTGGGTTCGTGCTGTGCCCATTCCAGGCCACCACGTTCGCCGTATATCCGAATTTTCAAAGCATTCTCTTCACCGGCAGCTACCTGCGAAGCCATTAAAACACCGGCAGCGCCATTATCGAACTTTAATAATACATTGCCATCGTCATCGAGAATGCGGCCTTCTACCATTGTATTCAGGTCGGCGCACATATGCGTAATTTGTAAGCCGGTGATATATTCAGTGAGATGCGCAGCGTGGGTTCCTATATCGCCCATACAACCGCTTTTGCCTGATTTTGTAGGATCGGTTCTCCAGGCAGCCTGGGCATTGCCTTCGCGTTCTGATAATTTACTTAACCATCCCTGCGGATACTCTACATAAACTTTTCTGATCTTACCAAAAACACCGCCCTGTACCATGGCGCGGGCCTGCTTAACCATCGGGTAGCCGGAATAGGTATGAGTCAAGCATAACAGCAATCCGGTTTCTTCTACTTTCTTTTGCAATTGTTTAGCCTCGTCAAGTGTGAAGGTCATCGGCTTTTCAATTACTACGTTAAAGCCATTGTCAAGGGCCATCATGGCCGGCGCAAAATGCGCAAAATTGGGTGTTACAATAGTAACAAAGTCCATACGAGTACCGGCTGGTAGTTTACTTTCTGCCCTGATCATATCTTCGTATTTGGTATATATGCGGTCATCGGGCAGAAATAACATTTTTCCAGATTCGATAGCCATTTCAGGAGAGATGCTTAATGACCCGCAAGCCAGTTCAATAAGGCCATCCATATTAGCAGCAATACGGTGAACAGCGCCGATAAAGGCATCTTTGCCTCCACCCACCATTCCCATTTTTAATTTTCTGTTCATGAAAAAGAAATTAGAAAATGTGAAAAAGGATTTGTTTTAAAATAAAAAATTACATTTACATGCTTATTGAAATCTAACGAATTTACAATAGCGTTCGATAAAGTTACGGTGGTTCGGTATAAAGTTTAAAAATTATCAATTACCAGCCATATATTAACCAAAAAGATTCTTGCCATGCAACAACCAGCTATTCAACGCAAGCAATTATTTATTGCAAGCTGTACTGCGCTTATAGTTACCGCAATGACCTTTGCTTTCCGTGCCTCTCTCGAAGGTGTTTGGGGAAGCGAATTTAACCTTGATAAAGAACAAATAGGCTGGGTTTTCAGCCCGGCATTCTGGGGTTTTACATTAGCCATGATCTTTGGTGGTCCGCTGTGTGATGTATTAGGCATGAAACGCCTGATAGGACTTGCTTTTATCGGGCATGTATCCGGCGTAATAGTTTATCTGTTTGCCAAGGATGCTACTATGTTATTTATAGGTACCCTTTGTATAGGTATCGGTAATGGCATGGTAGAAGCAGCTTGTAACCCACTGGTGGTTTCGCTGTTCCCAGATAATAAGACAACCATGTTAAATCGTTTCCATGTATGGTTCCCGGGCGGTATTGTAATAGGTGGTTTGATCTCTTATTTTTTATTAGAAAAAATGCAGATCGGCTGGCATGTGCTGGTAGCCTTGTTGCTGATCCCGGCTGTTATATACGGCGTACTATTCCTAAAGCTTAAATTTCCACAAACCGAGCGCGTTTCAAGAGGTATCAGTGGTAAACAAATGTTTGCTGCCTGTTTAAGTCCTTTGTTTATAGTAATGGTCGTTTGTATGTTATTAACCGCAGCCACCGAGTTGGGTACCAATCAATGGCTGGGTGCCTTATTGCAGGGCGCCGGTGTTTCGGGTATTCTGGTTTTAGTCTTCATTAATGGTATTATGGCATTGGGACGCTCTTTTGCGGGACCGGTAGTGCACCGGTTAAATCCTAATGGCATGTTGATATTTTCAGCTTTATTCGCCGGTATTGGTTTATTGCTATTAAGTAGAGCAAGCGGTGGTGCGGCCTTTGGTGCAGCCTTTGTATTTGCTGTCGGTATTTGTTTTTTCTGGCCAACCATGCTTGGATTTGTATCGGAATACTTACCCAATACAGGTGCTTTAGGATTGTCATTA
>DASUVL010000801.1:0-4315 GCA_036379015.1 Niastella sp. | reverse complement strand
TGAAAGATTCCATTTTACCTGCCCTCGACGGCACGCGCTGGTTTGTTGATTATTCCAACAGCGATGACATGTCGTACAATGCATTGGGAGGAAATGGCGATGGTCCTTACGGCATTCAATCCACCACGCATTTTTGGGAACACCGCACTTTTCCATTCAATTCCGAAGTAGGTTCGGTGGGCGTTGGGGATTATGCCTCATTGCAGCGGTTCATCCCCCCTGCGAATATGCAGTTCCCACAATATGCTACCAAAACAGTAGATTCTGTTTGGGAATACCATAAATACATTAGCTACGATAAGTATATCGATTCTTATGGCAGAATGTTTGACATTTACGACTGGACCAGAAAAGCACAATTGGTGAATTATGATCAATACAGGGCATTGTCAGAAGGGTTCAGCAACCGCATGTGGGATTGGTATACCGGGTTTATCATTTGGAAAACACAAAATCCCTGGACGGCCATGCGCGGGCAGATGTATGATTATTACCTCGATCCCAATGCCTGTTTGTTTGGATTACGAAAAGGCAGCGAGCCTGTGCATGTAATGTGTAACCCAACCGACGGTATGATCACCATCGTGAACAATACATTCGAAGAACAGCGCAATTTGATGCTGACGGTACATGCATATGACATCTCGGGGAAAGATAGTTTTGTAACGCAGGTGTTTACCTATGTGGAACCTTCTTCAACAAAACGTGTTTTACCGGTAAAGGAATTGCTGAACAATATGACGATTGGGGGAAGAAGTGCGTTCCTTTCATTGCAGTTGTTGGATGAGAAGAAACAGGTGATCAGCGATAATATATACTGGTGGCCCGATGAGATCGGGAGCCATGCCGGTTTACAGGCGCTGCCGCCGACGGTGTTGAAAACAAAAGCAACACAGCTTGGCAAAGGCAAAATTGAAGTTACATTAAGCAACCCGGCCAATGGTGCGGTAGCCTTTTTTAACCGGGTGACCCTACTCGATGCCAACAAAAAAGAACGCATACTGCCCGTGTTTTACGACGACAACTATGTTTCTATAGTGCCGGGCGGCGAAAAGAAGATCATTGTGGAGTATGAAGGGTCTGCCGCACCTTTAATTACAGTAGAAGGCCAGAATGTGCGGCCACAGGAAATAAAAGTGCAGTAACGCGGGTTAGGATAAACGATATTACCAGGCGGGTTTCCCTTTAGCGGGTGCCCGCCTTTTTTATTTAAGGTGGGCTCTTTCAACCCGCCATGCGGCCAACCTTTCTATTTATATGGATATTTGTTATTTTACAACCATTCAGCAATAAAAAGCACTTCCATAGTATGAATTATCCCAGGCTCGTTCTCATGTGTTATTTCCTGATTCAAACCGGTTTGCAAAGCATTGCCCGGCAAAAGAACTCAATAGGGATACAGCTGGTTGATGTAAAGGCCGGTACTTTTACCATGGGATCGAACCGGGGCGGGGAAGATGCGGATGAAAGGCCGGTGCATGCAGTTACCATTACCAGTGGTTTTAAAATGTCGGCCACCGAGATCACCAACAAACAATATGAGGCATTTGATCCGTCGCATAGCCAACTGCGCGGGAAAAATGGTTTTTCATTACAGGATGATGAAGCAGTGGTTTTTGTTAGCTATAAAGAAGCAGCGGCTTTTTGTGCCTGGTTATCGCGCAAGGAAGGAAAACCATACCGTTTGCCCACGGAAGCAGAATGGGAATATGCCTGCCGGGCCGGAACCACCACTGATTATTTCACTGGTAATGAATTGCCCGCCAGTTATCAGAAACTACAACATACCAATCGAACGCCGGTACCGGTGTCCCTGCGCGTAGCACAAACTTCACCCAATGCCTGGGGCCTTTTTGACATGCATGGCAATGTAGAGGAATGGTGTAATGATTGGTATGGCGTTTACATGGCCGGTTCTCAGAACGATCCGGTGGGCAGGCAATCAGGCCAAAGCCGCGTAACAAGAGGCGGTAGCCATAATACACCAGTTCGTTATCTGCGCTCGGCTAACCGGCAGGGTATGTTACCGGAAGACAAACACTGGCTAACCGGTTTTAGGGTAGTGCAGGGTATAATGCCTGCTACGAAATTCATTCCCGCTGAAGGGGCGACTGCCAATAGTTTACACATCTCCCAGCAAAAATATAGCTGGACGAAAGTTTCCGAACCGTTTTTTGAGTCGCCAACTGTTTATGTAATCAAGCCCGATAGCAGCTTGGGCACACCCTTCTATGCCCACAATCATTGCCCGGCTATCACCTGGTGCCCCAATGGCGATCTGCTGGTTGCCTGGTTTAGCACCAATGCCGAGTCGGGTCGTGAAATGGCGATCCTGGCAAGCCGGTTACGTGCCGATAAAAAAACATGGGATACGGCTTCTTTATTTTTCAGCGTACCCGACAGGAATGTTACGGGTACTTCTCTTTTATATGATCAAAAAGGAACATTGTATCACATCAATGGGCTCGAAGCGGCAGGCGACTGGCAAAACCTGGCGATGGTGATGCGAACCAGTTCGAATAACGGCGCTACCTGGTCGAAACCGATATTGATTGCACCGGAACATGCCAAACGGCACCAGGTAATTGCTGGCTCTTTCATTACCCGCGAAGGATGGCTGGTACAACTGTGTGATGCCGATCCCAGTTCAAAGGGTGGAACCGCCATGCACGTTAGTAAAGATAAGGGCGCCCATTGGACCACTCCTTATACATTGCCCATTACGCCATTGTACAGGAACGGTGCAACAGGCGGTTTAATTGCGGGTATTCATGCAGGTATGGTGCAGTTAAACGACGGCCGTTTATTGGCGCTGGGCCGTAATGATAATATTATGTCAGATAGTTTGGGCGACAGAATGCCCATGAGTATATCGGGCGATGCCGGGGCAACATGGCAATACCAACCTTCCGTATTCCCACCCATAAGCAGCGGACAGCGGCTTGTATTGCGACGGCTGAATGAAGGGCCGTTGTTGTTGGTCTCATTCACCCACAGTCCAGGTAAATCTGCCATAGAAGGTATGGACTTTATTAAACCCGATGGTACAAAGTATAAAGGGTATGGAATGTATGCCGCCCTCTCATTTGATGAAGGAAAGACCTGGCCAATAAAAAAACTGCTGACTGATCAGGTGATCAGGCATCTCAATGGCGGCGCCTGGACCGGGCCTTTCACCATGGATACAACACATGCCGAACCCAAAGGGTATCTGGCTGCTACACAAACGCCTGATAATGTGATCCACCTTATCAGCAGTAATCTGCATTACCAATTTAATGTAGCCTGGCTGCAGATGCCATGAACCGGCAATCGGTCCCGCAAGGCGAGAGTCCCGCCTTGCGGGAGCAATGGATTTTTGGCGGCGCAAGATCTGCCATTATTTTCAAAATTCGCGAGCTATTCACAATTCACCATTCACAATTCACCATTCACAACTCACATAGAATCCCCCACCCGTTAAAGTTAACGGTAACATTTTGTAGTGACATTCATTCTCTTACTGTAATCATGTTTTATAATTTTTTTTATTAGCTGCATCATATTGTTTAAAATGATTGCCTGATAAAAAGAGTTGTTAATTTTTTATTACAAAATGGTATTTGCTTGCACTAATACTAAGTAACCATGTGTAAATATGTATAGCATGGATGAGGAATGTAGAACCATCTGTCAATCAGTTTGGTAGAGTAGCCAAAACAAGAACCTTACACTTCACCGACCCCCTGAAAGGGCATTAACACCAATTGGGAGTTTTACAAAATGATAGCAGTCCGAAAAAGACTGCCAGCCAATGCTATGTCATTTTGTTGCTACTCTTCTTTTGGAGTTATTTAATCATCATAAAACCAATTGCTAATGAGACATGTTCGCCTGCTAATTGCATTCATTTTGCTGCATTCAGCAGTACTGGCCCAAACACGACAAATAACAGGGTCTGTTAAAGATAAAGCCGGTACTGGTATTCCCTCAGTAACAATTAAAGTAAAAGGACAAAACATTGAGACCGCTACCGACATGAAAGGTGTTTTCAGGTTGCAGGCACCATCGGGTAAACTTCAACTCGTAGCATCTTCAGTAGGTTATGGTGAAACGACCATCGATGTGTCGGACAATGAAAGTGATGTAGCTATCACCATGGAAGAATCGGGACAGCAGTTAGGCGAGGTAATTGTAACTGCATTAGGTATTTCAAAAGAAGCCAGGAAAGTTGGTTATTCTGTGTCAACCGTTGCAGGTGACCAGTTGAACCAGGCCAGGGAAACCAATGTAGCCAATTCATTAAGCGGCCGGGTGGCTGGCTTAAAAGTATCCG
>DASUVL010000800.1:0-5614 GCA_036379015.1 Niastella sp. | reverse complement strand
TTAAAGGAGAAGATGCGGTAATGCAACATTATCTCACTATTTGCGAACTGGTTGATGGTGATGTTAGTGCTGAAGTTTTAGGTACCGAAGTAGATGGAATTATTGAAGAAGGCAAAAAGCTGGCCGCTATTCACCCCAATATCGTTGTAAAAGTGCCTATGATCAAAGATGGTGTGAAGGCGTTGAAATGGTTTTCTGACAATGGTATTAAAACCAATTGTACACTGGTATTTTCTGCCGGACAGGCTATTCTGGCTGCCAAAGCTGGTGCTAATTATGTATCACCTTTTATTGGTCGTATTGACGACGGTAACTGGGATGGTATTGAACTGATAAAACAAATCGCTCAGATCTATAAAATTCAGGGATATAAAACAGAGATCCTGTCGGCTTCTATCCGCAGCCCATTGCATATTGTAAAATGTGCTGAAGCTGGTTCTGATGTAATTACATCACCACTGGAACCCATTCTGGGCCTGTTAAAACATCCGTTAACTGATCTCGGATTAGCCAAATTCCTCGAAGACGCTAAAAAAATGCGCGCTGAACTGGCTACCGCCAAGTAATAAATATTGAATGTAAAATATAAAATGTCGAATGTTGTCCCGATAGGTATCGGGATGACATTCGACATTTATCATTCAATATTCAATATTATTGTGGGGGTCAGATTCCGTAAACCAGGCTTCTCGAATTCTTTTTAGTCCTGCGTGACGGTGTATTCATGATCTCATCTACCGTTCTAAGTCGCTCTGTTGATTCCACTTTCTTCATATAGATCGTTACTTCTTTCCAGATAGCCGTATTATTTTTCAACACTGCTTTTACGGTAACTTTCTCCCCTTTAAAAGCGGTATCAATTACCAGGCTGTTGCCAACGAATTTACCTACTGAGGCCGTGAAATCGATCTCTTTATTGGTTAAGGGAAGCCAGCGGCCATTGGATAATTTACCGTCAACATTGATATAATTATGCACTCCTTTTTTAAGGCTGTCGGTATACAGGTTGAAGTAAATACTGTCTACCTGCTGAGCGCGGCCGGCAACACTGCCAGTGATAGTTATCAGCAATAATAACAGCTGTTTGACGGGTACGGTTGACAGTTTTTTCCGCATGGTGTAAAGTGTAAAATTGTCTTTCAAAATGCGACGGTTTTAAGTCGTATTGTTTAGACTAAAAGAGACACGTCCGGTTATTATCCGGAGATATAATTTACTGTTAAACTCCAATTCCTGCCGTAGATTCGTGAGGCTGGCAATTTGTCAACTCTCCACCGGCACCAGCGTAAATACCTCTTCAAAATGCCTCACCACCGGGTCGTACCTGACCATCATTTCCTGGGCAACAGCCGGAATCACGGCAATATCGGCTGCATCACCGGCAAATTCCCTGATAGCCTCCATACTTTCCCAATAAGTTACCACCAGGAACTCAATTCCGTCGGTTACCACCCTTTGCCCGATGGACGCATTCACAAAGCCTTTAATGGATTGTAATTTTTTAAATGTATCGTTTTGCAGATGAGCGAGATAATCATTGGTACGCTCAGGTTTTACAACGCCAGTCCAGTTTCTGGTAATCATAGTAAAATGGGATTGATTAGTATTTAATGCTTAACGCAAAATGCCTAACGCTTAACGCTAAAAAACAATGCCATAATTTTCTTAGGTGTTCCGCGTTCGGCGTTTTGCTTTTGGCGTTCAGCGTTCTGCGTCATTTCCAGTAAGTTAATGCAGAATGGGGAGAATACCCACAACATATTAACATTTATAAACACAATTCCACACGCTTATTCCCCAAAAGTGCACAACTTTTGATGTCAGTTATCATTACCGGCACTATTTTGTATCCCTATTTGTTACTTTTGTCGTTTCTCTAAAAAAATCAACAAGTGCGCTTAAAAAGCTTAGAAATCAAAGGGTTTAAGAGTTTCGCCGATAAAACCGTACTCCACTTCGACGAGGGGATTACAGGCGTTATCGGGCCCAACGGATGTGGAAAAAGTAATATTATCGACAGTATCCGCTGGGTGATCGGGGAGCAGAAGATCAGCCATCTCCGCAGTGAAAACCTTGAAAGTCTGGTGTTTAACGGGTCAAAAACCCGTTCTGCAAGTGGTCTGGCCGAAGTAAGCCTTACTTTCGAAAACACCCGTAACCTGCTGCCTACCGAATTCAGTACCATCACTGTAACACGTAAATTCTATAAAAGCGGGGAAAGTGAATACCGGCTAAACGATGTGCAATGCCGTTTGCGCGACATTCAGAACCTGTTTATGGATACCGGGGTGAGCACCGACAGCTATGCAATCATTGAGTTGGGTATGGTTGACGAGATCATTAAAGATAAGGAGAACAGCCGCCGCCGTATGTTGGAACAGGCCGCTGGTATCACCATCTACAAAACCCGCAAAAAAGAAGCTAAGCAAAAACTGGATGCCACCGAGCAGGATCTGGCTCGTATCGAAGACTTGCTCTTCGAGATCAACAACCAGTTAAAAACGTTGGAGAATCAGGCTAAAAAAGCGGAGAAATACTACGAAATAAAGAAGGAATATCGCGAGCTGAGCATCGAACTGGCCAAAGCGGCCCTCGAAGGCTTTAATCTTACCTATCGTGATCTTAACCAGCAGTCAGAAGCGGAGACCGACAAAAAGATCAGGATGGATGCGGAAATCGCTAACGAAGAAGCTGTTATTGAACAGGAGAAAGTAGGGTTTATTGAAAAAGAACGTGCCCTGCAAAGTATGCAGCACGAATTCAACGACCTGCTGCAAACCCTGCGTACCAAAGAAAATGAAAAGAACCTGGCCTCTCAACGCCTGAACTTTTTAAAAGAGCGTGAGAACAGCCTGCAGGAATTTTTAAATAAAAGCGAAGGCACCCTGAAGGGCCTCGAAGAAAGCATAGAATTTACACACAAACAGGTAGGCGAGGAGCAGGGAAAACTGGAAGGTCTGGAACAAATGCTCGAAGACCATAAAGATGCCGTAGAAAGCAAACGCACCGTTTTTGATGAAAAGCGGGTACATGTTGATAGTTTACGGGCCGAGAACCTGAGCTTGCAACGTAACCAGTTTGATGCAGAAAAGAAAGTAGCGGTTGCCGATACCTCTATTCAGAACGTGCAAAAAGCGATCAGCCAGATAGAGGAAGAACGCGAAGCCCGTTACAGCCAGTTAAAACAACTGGAGGAAGAAAAGATGGTGAAAGAACAGGAGCTGGATAAACGCCAGATTGACCTTCATCAGTTACAGGATCACCATGAAAGGACCAAAGAACAGATATTAAAAACCCAAGGTGAGCTGGAAGCATTACGCCAACGGTTAGCAGACGAGGGCAGAAAGTTAGATTCCAAAAAGAATGAGCACGATCTGTTGAAAAGTTTGATCGACTCCATGGAAGGCTATCCCGAAAGTGTGAAGTTCCTGCATAACAACCAGGGTTGGAACCATAAAGCACCCATTTTATCAGATATCATCTATGTAAAAGAAGAGTTTCGCGCAGCCGTTGAAAATGTGCTGGAGCCTTACCTGAACTATTACGTAGTGAATAACCTGCAGGAAGGTTTACAGGCCGTACACCTGCTTGATAATAACAAGAAGGGTAAAGCGAACTTCTTTCTGCTCGATAAATTAAACGAACGCACAAAGGATTCAGATAACGGACATTCACCCGCCAACACCATTGCGGCCATGGACGTAATTGAGGTGGATGCGCAATACCGCCAGCTGGCCGAATATTTACTGAGCAATGTATTCATTGCCGAAAACGAAGACGCGCTCACTGCCAGCAATGGTTCAGTAGTGTTGGAGAAAACCGGTAAATACGTAAAAGGTAAGTTCTCCTTAACCGGTGGTAGTGTTGGGTTGTTTGAAGGTAAAAAGATCGGTCGTGCGAAGAACCTCGAGAAACTGCGTGAAGAAATTATAGGATTGGAAAACATTGTGCATGATTTGAAAGAAGGTATTCAGCAAAAGCACAATGAAGTGATTGGGTACAACGAGCAGTTGAAAGAAACCGCTATCAAACAGGCGCAGACAGATATCAATACATTGACCAATCAGGTGTTCTCCCTGGAGAATAAAATGGAAAACCTGCACGGGTCGCAAAGTTCTTCGCAGAACAGACTGGAAGAATTGCAGATGAACCTGGAAGAAACAACATCTTCTATCTCCGGCACCCGCCAGCAATGGATGGAACTGGTGAACCAGTTAAATGAATTGCGCGATCAGTTAAAAGGGGTAGAAGACGAATACAAAGCTGCTGAGAGTGAATACACCAACGCACAGGCGGTGTTCAATGAATATAACCTGCAGTTTACACGCCAGACCAGCAAGATCAATGCATTGAAACAGGAACTGGAGTTCAAGAGCAAACAGTTGGTCGAGTTGCGTAACCAGGTTGAAACCAATGCATCGCAGTTAAAGCAAACGTTGGAAAATATCACCGAAAGTGAAGAACAACTGATGAATGCCGAGAACGGATTGCTGGGTATGATGCGTAGGAAGGAAGAAGAAGAAAAAACGCTGAACGAAGCAGATCAGGCATATTATAATATGCGCAATGCACTGGGTGAAAAAGAAAGTGAGCTGCGTCATAAATCAAAAGAAAGAGAGCAGACCGAACATTTGCTGAGTGAAATAAAGGACCGTCTGAATGAATTAAAGCTGCAACTGGCGGGCATGAAAGAGCGGTTGAGCGTGGAGTTTAAGATCAACCTCGATGATATCATTGATCAGCCCCGTACAGGTGAAACGCCGGTAGAGGAGTTACAGGAGAAAGGCGACCGTATGAAAAAGCGGCTCGAGAACCTTGGTGAAGTAAACCCAACGGCCATTGAAGCGTACACGGAAATGAAAAAACGCTATGAGTTCATTCTTGAGCAAAAAAATGACCTGGTACAAGCGAAAGACAGTCTGTTACAAACGATACAGGAAGTAGAAGCTACTGCCAACCAGCAGTTCCTCGATACATTCAACAAGGTGCGCGAGAACTTCCAGAAAGTATTCAAGGCATTGTTTACCGAAGATGATTCGGCAGATATGATCTTGGAGAATCCGGAGAACCTCGCTGAAACCAGCATCGATATTGTGGCCAAGCCTAAAGGTAAACGCCCGTCTTCGATCACACAGTTGAGTGGTGGTGAGAAAACATTAACGGCCACTGCGCTGTTGTTTGCGATCTATTTAATTAAGCCGGCGCCGTTCTGTATCCTCGATGAGGTAGATGCGCCGCTGGATGATGCCAACGTAGGTAAGTTCACGCAAATGATCCGCAAGTTCAGTCAGGAGAGCCAGTTTATCATTGTAACGCACAACAAACAAACCATGAGTGCCGTGGATGTGATCTATGGGGTAACCATGCAGGAGCCCGGTGTTAGCAAGCTCGTTCCGGTTGACTTCAGGGGTTTGAATTAAAACGAGGTTTAATGATTAGAGATATAAACCCGGCGGGCAACTGCCGGGTTTTTTTTATTGTAAGGCGGTCGGTAACAATTTGTCAATGTACCTACTAATGAAATATGGAAAAAGGCAAATGGAATATGCGGCTGGTGGCAGTTGTATGGACCATGTACTGGATATTTTTTATAATGTACCTGTTCTATTCAAGA
>DASUVL010000799.1:0-8439 GCA_036379015.1 Niastella sp. | reverse complement strand
AACGTGGTTTTGACCGAAGAAGGCCCCAACACCAGGTGAACTTCCGCTCCGCGCCTTACCAGTTCTTCAGCAATGGCCAATCCCATTTTACCGGAAGAATGATTACCGATAAACCGTACGGGATCAATAGGCTCGTAGGTTGGTCCGGCAGTTACCAATGCTTTTTTACCAGCCAGGTCTTTTGCACCGAAAAAATTGTTTTCCAGATAATGCATAATGGCTTCGGGTTCGGCCATACGACCATCGCCATATAAACCACTGGCCAGTTCGCCTTTATCCACGGGAATAATGCGGTTACCAAATGACTCAAGCTTTGTCAGATTGAGTTGTGTAGCCGGGTGATGCCACATATCTTCATCCATGGCCGGCGCCACCACAACCGGACAGGTAGCAGATAACCAGGTAGCCAATAACATATTGTCGCATAAGCCGTTGGCCATTTTAGCCAGGGTATTGCAGCTTAAGGGAGCAACCACCATAATATCGGCCCAACGGCCCAGCATTACATGGTTAGACCAGGATTCGTTATTAACCAGTTCTGTTATGACCGGATTTTTAGACAATGTTGCCAGGGTAAGCGGAGATACAAATGCCGAAGCAGCCGGCGTCATAACTACTTTTACTTCGGCTCCTGCCTTTACCAACAGGCGAACAAGCAAAATAGATTTGTACGCAGCAATACTTCCGGTTACAGCCAGCAATATTTTTTTATCCTGGAACATAATGGGTTAAAATTAGGTCATTTGCGTTAAACAAAATGGGAAGCACCCTACCCGCTTTATCAACAATAACATAAGTACAACAACCAGCCAGAGCTCTATAAAACTAAAAAGCGACAGGTTATATTCTGTCGCTTTCCATACATTTTTTACCGTTATATATTAACTAAACAGGTCATCTTCATTTTTACGATAATATATTTTGTCATCAAGGAATTCCTGTGTAGCCAGTAACGAAGGGTTTGGCATACGTTCATAAGCCCTTGAAATTTCGATCTGCTCTTTGTTTTCATGAATTTCTTCCAGGCTATCGGTATGGCTGGCGAATTCTTCCAGTTTATTATGCAATTCCTCTTTCAAAGAGATATTGATCTGGTTAGCCCTTTTTGCAATAATGGCAATAGATTCGTACACATTGCCGGTTTTGCCTTTAATGGCGTTCAAATCTTTTGTCTCTGCCGTATTAGCGGTATTGGCGCTAATTTGTCTTCGTAATTTGCTCATTATTGTTGGCTTTAAGATTGTTTTTTGATAAAGTCTGGTAATTTTCAACTTCCTTCTTCAAACTGCTTTCAGGAAAACGGTCTACAAAATCATTGCATTCGGTTATAACCTGTTCAAAACGGGCAGCTTTCTTTTCTTCAACACTATTCATTGCAAATAAATAGTATGATTTGATAACCTGCAATTTATAAGCATCACTTTTCTGCGAATCAGGGAAATCGTTCATTAAGCTGGTGTACGCGATAGCCGCTGCCCGGTAATGGCTCATGTTATAATACAAAGTAGCGCTGCCGTATTCCTTTTCCTCCAGCTTTGCCCGGCATTTATCCATGATCTCAGATGCCTCTTTATTTTTGGGCGAATTGGGATGCGTGTTTATAAACGTCTGCATCAAACCGATCGTCTTCTGGGTATTGGTTTGATCGAGTGCAGGCTTAGGCGACTGCCTGTAATACGTATAGGCCCGCATAAATTCCATTTCCTCTGCCTTGGTACTGTTGGGGAATACTTCTACAAATTGCTTGAAAAGATTCTCAGCCTGCAGCCAGTCGTTCAAATAATAGGAACAATACGCATATTTATAAAAAAGATCTTCAAACTGAGGCTGTCCCTTCATTAAAGGGAAGAGCTCCTCATACAATTGCTGAGCATAGTGGTATTTCTGGGCCACATAGTACTTTTCTGCCATGCGTAATTTATAGTCATAATCAGTACTCTTCTGCACCTTAGAAAATTTGGAGCAGGAAATTACGCTTAGAGAAATTATTGCAATTAATAAAGCTGAACGCATAAAAGTGGGCAAAGTTAAGGTTTTCCTGCAAATATGTATGGAAAGGTGCTGTAACCCAAAAACAAGTCGTTAAGATAAATATAAAAAACCTTCCCCCGGCAAAACGGAGGAAGGTTATACTATTAGTTAAAGCATTTTTAAGCTAAAGTACTTTTTAACGACCACGACGCAAGTTCGGGTGTGGAGCAGGCACTGTAGTAGGACCTTCTTCACCAGTTCCATCGCGCAGATCTACTGTGTTGCAATCGCCACCCATTTCACCATATTTGAAGATGAAACGGTCTTGGTTAATACCTTCTTTATCAACCATATAGCTGATAACGGCATTCACGCGATCCCAACTTAACTGTTGTTCAGATTTGCTTGAAGAGCAATAACCAATAACAGCTATTTTACAGTTTGGATTATCTTTTATCTTTTGAGCAGCTGAAGCCAGTAAAGCCTTAGCATCGTTGCTTAAAGTAATTGATTTAGGTTTGAAAGTAACGCTTGGCAAATCACCGATTCCGCAAGCACCTTTCAGGCCACCTTCTGCGATGAGTTTAGACAGAGAATCGCAACATGCAGGCGGAGGACATTTACCAACACCATCAGCATCAACAGGTTGACATTGTGTAGGTGTAACCAGTTCTTTGTCTTTGTAATCAGGAACACCATCACCGTCAGTATCGCGGCTAACACCATGACTGTCAACAGGAGCACCGGCAGGAGTGTTAGGCTCTTGATCGAATTGGTCAGTGATACCATCGCCATCAGCATCATCCAAAACTGGTTTGGGGAGCTTCATGTGACGGGGTTTGTTAACCTCGTTGTAAGCGTAATCCAAAGGATTCAGCCACCATAAAGGTTCAACAGCTTTACCACCGATAGCAACGTTAATACCTACAGACAAAAAGTTATAAGTATCGTAATCTCTTGATTGAGCAGTTGCTGTACCAGGGCCATTTTCCTGCCATTGGTTACCGTCTAACAGATCAGTCTTGGTAATAGTCAGCTTGTCTTCAATAGCCAGGCTCAGCTTTTTGTTCAGTTTGAATTGAACACCGGCACCCACATTAGCGATGAAACGGAATGGCTTATCAAATACTTTAGGCTGGCCATTATCCAGTTCGCCTTGAGTTTCGTATTTACCATCCAGAAGGTCTTTCAGATCTTTTCTGATATCCTTCCTGTCTTTGTATTGGAAGTTATTAGGGCTATATTTAGCAATAATAGTGGAGAAATTATATGGAGTGCTTCCATCCATAGCATCTACTTTAGTATCGTAGATCATACCACCCAAACCGGCAAAAGCATAAATATTAAAGCTGCTTTTGGCTTTATGAAAGCGAATGTTGCTCAATGTAACTACACCCTGTAAGCTCAGGTCGTATACATTTGTTTTGTAGTTGTAGAATACAGGAGTACCGACAGCATAACCAGTAGTACTCCAGGCTGGATTTTTTGTCCAGTTGATGGAAGGTTGGAAGTTCAAACCTTTAGTCGTTCCAAAACCTACCTGACCTCTTAAAGAGAATACATACCCTAATGCTTTACGGGCATGTAAGGCTGCTCCGATACCGGGGAAACGGTTACGAACATCGCCCGAAATACCAAATGCTCCTACCTGTAAGCCTATCTCCCATTGATTACGGGGTTTGGCTGGGTAAGGATAGTTGTTTGCCATGAACTCTGTGTGCTGGGGCAATCTTTTGGAAGGAACCACAGAAGAGTCCATTACATCATACGAACCGCCCAATTGTGCCTGGGAGGCAGCAGATATTAACAGAAACAATAAGCTTAAAAAACTTACGTACTTTTTGCTTGCCATAACTAAATTTTATGTGAAGGATTAAGTAACCTGAACTCAGAATCTGTGCAAAAATATTAATTGACAGCTAACTACCAAATTTTTTTCCCCAACACAATGTGCATTATCTTGCTGTTTTTCACACAGTAAGATCATTATAGAGCAAATTAAATGCCTCTTACGTTATACATTTTAAAATAGTAATTTGCTCATCTTATATACCGCATGAAGTTATCATTAGCAATATTACGAGAAGAATTACCCGAATTTGAGAAGCAATTTCACGATGCGGTAAAGAGCCACGTACCGCTACTGAACAGGATTATGCGGTTTATAGTGAACCGAAAAGGCAAGCAATTACGCCCCATGTTTGTACTGCTTTCTGCCAAGCTATGCGGGCCCGTTAACGATACCACCTACCGGGCAGCATCCTTAGTAGAATTACTACATTCTGCTACCCTGGTACATGACGATGTGGTGGATGAATCATTTGAACGTCGGGGATTTTTCTCTACATATGCGCTGTGGAAAAGTAAGGTATCGGTTTTGGTAGGCGACTACCTACTGGCCAAAGGCATGCTACTTTCGCTTGATCATGACGATTACCGTATATTGAAGCTGTTGTCGAATGCCATTCGCCAAATGAGCGAAGGCGAATTGCTGCAAATGGAAAAATCACGGTCACTCAACTTTGAAGAAGATACCTATTTCGAGATCATTAAGGGTAAAACAGCCTCCCTGCTGGCTTCAGCCTGCGCCTCAGGCGCCTGGTCAACGACCCAGGATGAGGCCATTACCGAAAAAATGCGTGTCTTTGGTGAAAAGGTAGGCATGGCTTTCCAGATAAAAGATGACCTTTTCGACTACGGCAATGAGGCCGTTGGCAAACCTACCGGCAATGATATCCGGGAAAAAAAGCTTACCCTCCCACTTATATACACCTTGCAAAATACAGATGCTGCTACCCGCCGCAAGCTGGTTTACATTATCAAAAATCAAAATAAAATACCCGAAAAGGTGCAGGAAGTCATTAATGTGGTGAAACAAACCGGCGGCATCAGCTATACTGAGAAAAAAATGTTTAGCTTCAGGGATGAAGCATTGGCCATTTTACATGAATTTGATAATATAGAAATACGTAATGGCCTCGAAGAACTGGTACGCTATACCACCGACAGGAAATACTAAAATCCAAAAAACAAGCACCAAAAGAACAACTTTAGCAATTTGAGATTTGGTTCTTGGATTTTGTGATTTGGTCTTTGGGATTTGTTTCTTGGAACTTGTTATTTGAGATTTGGGATTTTTTTTATGCTACAAAAGAGATGGAACATACTAACCGCAGAAGAAGAAAAAGTGCAGCAATTGTATGCCGGCCTTAAAATACATCCTGTTCTTTGTAAAATACTTACCCAGCGTTATATAGATAATTTCGACAAAGCAAAACAGTTTTTTCGTCCGCAATTAACCGACCTGCACGATCCCTGGCTGATGAAAGATATGGGCAAAGCCATTACACGCATTTTGTCGGCTTTTGAAAAGGAGGAAAAAATACTTGTATTCGGCGATTATGATGTAGATGGAACTACGGCTGTAGCGTGCATGTTACGTTTCTTACAAAAAATTTATCAACCCGAAAAGGTTGAATTCTATATCCCCCACCGCTATCGCGAAGGTTATGGCGTATCTCAAAAAGGGATTGATTTTGCTATTGAAAAGGGCTTTACCCTTATTATTTCGCTCGACTGTGGTATTAAATCCGTTGAACTTATTCAATATGCCCGGGAAAATGAGATCGATTTCATAGTATGCGACCATCATATGCCCGACGATGTGCTGCCCCCGGCCGTGGCTATTTTAAATCCCAAACAAAAAGATTGCGAGTATCCCTTCAAGGAGCTTTGCGGCTGTGGCGTTGGGTTCAAACTGATTACCGCACTGGCCCGGGAGCTGAAGCTCGACCCTTCAGCGGCCTTTGAATACCTTGACCTGGTTGCCACTGCCATCGCTGCCGATATTGTGCCCATGACGGGAGAGAACCGCGTACTGGCATTTTTTGGTTTGCTAAAAGCCAACGAAAATCCCAATTATGGCATCCTGGCGTTAAAGCAACTCAGCGGGGTTCAAAAGGAATTGTATATCAATAGCCTGGTGTTTATGATTGCACCCCGGGTAAATGCGGCGGGGCGAATGGACGATGCCCGCAAAGCCGTGCAGATGTTTATTGCCAATACCCCCCAGGAGGCCCTGCAGTTTGCCGAAATGTTACATTCCGACAATACCGACCGCAAGGAAGCCGATAAAAATATTACGGAAGAAGCACTGGCTATTATAGAAAACGACCAGCTGCTGCAGACGCGAAAATCAACTGTCGTTTATCAATCACACTGGCATAAAGGCGTGGTAGGTATTGTAGCATCCCGCCTTATCGATTATTATTACCGCCCTACTATTGTACTTACCCAATCCGGTGAATATGTAGCAGGTTCCGCACGAAGTGTAGCAGGGTTTAACGTATATGAAGCCATTCATCAGTGCAAGGACCTTCTGCTGGGTTATGGTGGCCATTTTTATGCCGCCGGTATGACAATGGCATTGGATAAGGTGGAAGCTTTTTGCGAACGGTTTGAAGAAGTGGTAGCAGCTACTATTACCCCCGAATTGCTGACCCCCGAAATAATCATTGATGCTGAAGTGGAATTTAAAGACCTCAAACAGCCTTTTTACAACATCATTCACCAAATGGAACCCTTTGGCCCCGAAAACATGCGGCCTTTATTTGTTGTAAAAAATGTGATCGACTCCGGCTATTCACGCATTGTAAAAGATCAGCATATCAAGTTCTCCCTCCGACAGGATAACATATTATTTAATGGAATAGGCTTTGGCATGGCGAAAAAATTCAACCTGCTTGAATCAAAAAAACCGGTTGATGTTGTGTTTACGTTAGATGAGAATGATTGGAACAATGAAAAACACTTACAGCTTCGGGTTATAGATTTCCGGTTGGCGGAAAATGGCCAGACCCTGCAAAAACCGGCAATTGAATCATAACAAGCCTGGACCCTGTACCTGATTAGTTTATGAACATTCGTTTGGATTTACTTACATTTTTGGCACTGCAATCATTGATTTTTAACTATTTCGCTTAAACAATCCATACCCCCAAAAGGTTTACTGTATAAAATTTTATGGTACAATAATATGTACGGCGGTAAGAGTTTGCCATTATTATAATATTTTTACTACCCACCCGTGGGGGTGGTTTCACCTGCTACCAATGTTGTGATTGTATGAAAAATAACCAGGCACTGATTCCGGTATATGATATGGCAGCCTGCATCCCGGGCACCAATTTCATTATTAAAAAGACTGAAGGTAATTCTGTACCATCTTATATGGCCATTCCGCACCGGCATACTGATTACAAGATCAGTTTTTTGCAGGAAGGGGAAGTAACACATTATACCGACTTCGAAAAATATACGATAAAGGCGCCCGCATTATTAATGCTTGCGCCAGACCAGGTGCATCAGCAAACAGGCAACTCTTATTATAAAATGATGCACGTCTCTTTCAGCAAAGAATTTTTGCTTACCGAAACACAGGGTGTGCTTGCCTGTTGGGAATGCATGTTCAGCCAGGTAGTGTTACCGGTGGTAAATACTGAACAGCTGCAGGAAGTATCAGTTTATCTTGACCTGATGTACCAGGAGTTTAAGGATAGCAAACCACAAAAAGGGCTTATTCTGAAAAACCTGCTGAATGCATTCATTATTTGTGCAGGCCGCCTGGTGAACTGGAAGAACGACAATGTAGTGAATAATGTAGTTCACATGGACTATTCACAGAACCGCATTGTACGCAATTTCAAATCACTCATAGATGAAAACTTTGTAAACGCTACCCAGGTAACACAGTATGCCGATATGTTATATGTTACGCCCGGCCATTTAAACGATCTTATAAAAACGGTTACCGGCAAAACAGCTAAACAAATTATTGATGAAAGAAGGATCCTGGAAGCTAAACGTCTTTTGTTCTGGGGCGAACATTCGGTAAAGGAAATTGCCGGACGGCTTAATTTTGAAGACGATGCGTACTTTAACCGGTTCTTCAAAAAGCATACAGGTAATACACCGGCCCTGTTCCAACGACAAATCCGTGAAAAGTACAATTAATCCCCCAATAAGGTAAATATTCGAGCACGTAAAGGTCATTACTTTTACATAATCATTTTTACAGGCAGGTTAAATAGCAAAAGTTTAGCAAATTATCGGCAGCATGGTAAAGGCGACCTGTTGAATGGCAGCTTATTATATTAGATATTGAATCCACGAATGGATAATATTGGCTGTAGTAATCTGTATCGCCAATTGTCCGCCCGATGCGGACCAAATGAAGTCACAACAATGATAGAACATTTATAATACCCACCTCCGAACACCTGAACATTCCCGTACCCACGCCAGCTGAAACGGTACACTGCAACACATTTGAAAACCTGCGATGAAAACGATAACTACATATCGAAGCTAGATGTAGTACGATTTGCTTGCTCACAACGATTTATTGTATGTCATTTAAACCATGTATGATGAAACCTTTAGATAACGTAGAAATCAGTTACAAGTGGA
>DASUVL010000798.1:0-9845 GCA_036379015.1 Niastella sp. | reverse complement strand
TAGTAAAGGCATTCAACACCATTTTCGCTACCGTTTTTACCACCCCTGTTATCGATGGAAAGCAGGTTGATGTTTTAATTGCCGGTAATGACGGGAATGCCATGGTAACTGTTTCAGAATTAGTGCAGGCCGCCGGTTTTAATCCGGTTGTGACCGGTGAATTACTGGTAAGCCGAACATTAGAGAACATGGCGTTGTTACTGATCCTATTAACGTTAAAGAACAATTACAACTGGCAGGCAGGCTGGAAAGTAATACATAACTGATTTAATTAAAGCATGCGATTGAATGGAAAGAAAACATTTTATACAATCAATACTAAAAGGAGCGGTAGGCATGACAACACTGTCGGCATTCAATAATTTTACAAATGGGTTACCCGAACAGGAACAGTTAATGCCTGTATTGTTCGTTGGACATGGTTCTCCTATGAACGGCATTGAAGATACAGAATTCAGTCGCCGGTGGACGCAGATGGCTAAAGAGATCCCAACACCAAAAGCAGTGTTGGTTGTATCAGCTCACTGGTTCACAAAGGGAACAAAGATCACAGCCATGGACTTCCCTCAAACCATTCACGACTTTGGCGGTTTTCCAAAAGAACTGTTTGACGTGCAATACCCGGCTCCCGGAGATCCGTTGCTAGCCAAGGAAACAGCGGCCCTGATCCATTCTACACAAGTTGAATTAAACCACGACTGGGGTTTGGACCATGGTACCTGGACGATCGTCAGGCACATGTACCCCGATGCCAAAATTCCTGTTTTACAATTAAGCATCGATTATACCAAAGGGCCACAATATCATTACGATCTGGCCAAAGAACTTTATAACCTGCGAAAAAAAGGCGTATTGATCATTGGTAGTGGCAATATGGTGCACAATCTTAGAATGGTAGCCTGGGATAAACTAAATGAAAAAGAATATGGCTATGACTGGGCCATAAAGATAAACGACAAATTCAAGTCACTTATACAGGATGGTAACCACAAGCCGCTGATCAACTATAGTGAATTAGGTAAAGATGCCTTGCTGGCCATTCCTACCCCGGAACACTATCTGCCATTACTATATACGTTAGGATTAAAGGGTAGCAAAGACAACATTTCCTTTTTTAATGACAAGTCAGTTGGCGGTTCACTCACCATGACATCGGTAAGGCTAGGTTGATGTAACAACAATGCCTCCCGGTTGGGAGGCATTGACAATATCAATGTTGTTTATAACGCTCCTACTCCACCGCTTTCAACTCCAGCACCACGCTTGCCCTGTCTGCCTTTACATCGGGGTTATAACCAATGTTCATCAGGAACTCGCCGGTGAATGTTTTATTGCTGTTGATGGTTGAAGTAACACCCGGATAAACGTTCAGTTCCCTGAGCCTGTACCGCTTTTGCGGATCAAGGCCCTTCATGCGAATAGGAAGACTGCTGCCCGCACCATACCGGTTTTGGACAAGATAATTGAAGATAACGCCTGCATTCTTTTCGGTATTAAGATACTGGATTGCTGCCACTGAATTATTTACCGGGTCCTGCAAGCGGTACTGATCGCCCTGCCAGATAATTTGTTTTATGCCATTATACGTTTTAAGCGCATCCTGGCAAAACCGGAGGTCTTTCTCGCTCAGTTTACTCACCACAATATCAAAACCCAGCTTGCCCATCATAGCCACGTCTGTACGGTATTTGATCGGTTGCTTTCCCCAATCGGTTACATGGTTGGCCGAACTGATGGCTGGATAAAAATAGGAATACTCCCATTGCATATAGATGCGTTCGAGCGGATCGGTATTATCGCTGGGCCAGAATTCAGTAAAGTATTGCAGCGCCGCATAATCAACTCGCCCGCCGCCACCTGAGCATAACATCATGGGCACCGCAGGATATTTTTGCCTGATCTTTTGCAACACCGCATACAACCCCTGTACATACTGCAAATAAAAATGCGATTGATTGCTTATATGGGCCGAGTATGCATTATACACCACTGCATTGCAGTCCCATTTGATGTAAGCCAGTTGCGGATTTTTTGTAAACAGGTTATCGATCACGTTGTAAACAAATTGCTGCACCTCCGGATTGCTCAGATCAAGCACCAGCTGGTTCCTGAAATAATATTCCTTTCTATTTGGTTGTTTCACCACCCAGTCAGGATGCTTTTCATACAATTCACTGCGCGGGTTCACCATTTCCGGTTCTACCCAAATGCCAAATTTTACACCATTGGCCTGCGCTTCATTCACCAGGGATGCAATGCCATTAGGCAGCTTTGCTTTATTCTCCTGCCAGTCGCCCAAACCGGCACTATCATGATTACGCGGATATTTATTGGCAAACCAGCCATCGTCGAGCAGGAAAAGATCTACTCCCAACGCTTTGGTATCTTTCAACAGCGCTTTTAACTTCTTTTCATTGAAATCAAAATAAGTAGCTTCCCAGTTATTCAATAAAGTAAGCCGGTCTCCTTTTCCATCGAGCAACTTATAATTGCGTGCCCAGGCTTGCAGCTTACGACTGGCTTCACCTTTTCCTTTGAACGACAAAACCGATAAAAATGCCGGTGTGGTAAATACTTCGCCGGGTTGTAAAGTAAAGGCCGAAGCGTGGTTGTTGATACCGGCAACAATGCGCAGGTTATCCTGGTTGTCGAGTTCGAGATCAATTCTGAAGTTACCACTCCATTCCAATGCACCATACAACACGGTGCCTTCTTCTTCTGTAGCAGGCTTGTTCAACGACACCATAAACACCGGCGGCTGAAACAGATCGGCGCGGGTGCCTAATTTTGAATCGAGTGTTTTAATGCCATGTGTAAGCTTACTCTCTTCAGGTTGCATTTCCTTTGCCCAATCGCCATGGTATTGCCGTAACCAAAAGTTGTCTGCTTTAAGGTACAAACCAGCTGATGCAAATTTCTGCAGCACAACATTACCCTTCTCGTTATGTTTTATCTCACTCCATTGTTCTGTAACATCTTCTTTATAATAAGTTTTATAGAACAACCGCACTTCAAAATCGTATACCGGATCTTTCATTACCACCGTAAGCACCGACACATTCTCATCCAGCATTTTTGTTTCATGCCGCACATATTGCAAGTCAAGTGAATTATTCCCATCGGCATGCGTAACGGTGATCGCCGGTTCAAACAAATTGCGAGAACCTGATGTTGCATATGCAGCATTGGAAACACCGGTATATTCGCTGGTTTGCTTATACATGGTCGTCACCTCTTCATACTCTTTTTTATCTGATAGTTTAGGCCCCAGGTAAACTATGCCGAGGTTTTTGTTCTCATTGGTTTGTAATACCAACGCGTTGTGCTGCGTTTCTACCGGAATAAGAATGTTCTGCGAAAACGCATTCGAATAAAAAAAGGATAAAAAGGTTATAATGGTTATGCTTACCAAACCGCTCCTGTTCTTTAACATGGTACGTAATTGTATATTATGTTTTTATATTTTTTTATGGCTGTGAAAGTTATGGTCGGTACTTTACGCCTGCTGTTTTTGCTTTCCAGTTGTCGGTTCGGAAAGGCGCTGCCGGGAAACCTTCTTTATTAAATAAATTGGCATGGCTGGCATCATCGGCCCAGGCATAGCGAACGGCCACCGGTTTAGTTACCTCCGCCGCCAATACAATAATGGTGTTTCCTGCTATAGTTGCTTTTGCCGGATAAAAGCGCTGATCGTCACCCGCTATTTCAAACCCATTCAACTCCCCTGCCGGTTTTGCCATCAAGCCCTTACCGGTGTTTGTAAATTGTACCACTACTTTATTTCCCTGTACCTGTATGTTTTTATATACAGGTCCTGAAACAATCTTGTTGATGCCATATATTTTTTGTAATGCCAACCCTGCCAGTCGTATACCTACATCCTGTTTGTTGCGGGGATGAATATCTGCAGCATCACCGATATCGATGATAACAGCCATACCTGTGTTGGGTAATGTTGCGGCTCTGCTTTGCGCCTCCCGTAATTCGGCCCAGTTGCTTCCCTGGTTGCTGTTACCGTTGCCTGCATTAAAACTGGTGAGCTGCACAAAATAAAAAGGCATGGCCGGGTGTTGCCAGCGTTTGCGCCAATCGTTGATGAGCAACGGCATTGCCTGGTTGTATTCAACCGCCCGTCCGGCATTATTTTCACCCTGGTACCAGATAGCCCCTTTGATCGCCAGCTTTTCTATAGGATGTATCATGGCATTATATAAAACCGAAGGATAATCGTTCGGCCCCACGCCCGGGTTCACCAAAATAGATTCAACATGGTATTTCCATGCACCGGCCAGCGGCAGCTTTTTTCCATCCACCGTCAGCGAACAATCAACTGCTTCACCATAAATACCACCGCCACCACCGGTATCATCAACGCGCACGGCAATTGTATTTTTTCCTTTTTTTAATATACCGGCATCTATGTTGTACACGCGGGGCACGTTGTAGCCAATCACTTCACCCACTTTAACACCGTTAACATAAGTAATATCATTATCATCGATCATGGCCAGTTTCAATACGGCGGGTTTACCGGCATCTGCTTCATCGATCACGATCTCTTTTCGCAACCACATTACGCCATCGATCTTTAATGCCGGTTGTTGGTTCTCCCACAAACCCGGCACGTTCATGTTATTCCATTTGCTATCATCATATTCATTGGCCGGCCATTGGCTCAAACCAGCTGTATCGATATTATTTAATTGCACGGATGTGAGATAATCCTGCAATACTTTTTCTTTTATTGCAATCAGCTCGGCCGTGCTTTTTTCAGGGGCCAGGCTAACTAACTCTTTATAATACGGTTCGTTTTTAAAACCGGTATAACTGATCCAGCTTTCTATATTGGTTCCGCCCCAGGTTGAATTGATAAGACCAATAGGTACATGCAACTGTTGATGCAAAGCCCTGCCAAAAAAATAACCTACCGCCGAAAAGGGTGGAATGTGTTGCGGCGTGCAGGTTTGCCAGACGCCGCCTTTAACATCTGAAACGGGTTGGCCCTGTACATCTTTTTCAACCGTAAATAACCGGATGGCCGGATAATTGGCCGCAGCAATTTCCTGCTCCCAATTCAACACCTGTCCCCAACCATTCAGCGGCATTTCCATATTCGATTGCCCCGAACAAACCCAGAGATCGCCCATCATAATGCCACGCAATGTAATGGTGGTTTTTTCCTTCACCTGCAATACATACGGACCACCAACCGGTTCAGGCGTTAGCACAGTTGCCCAACTACCGTTTGGGGCGGTTTGTACTACGCGTTGTTGATTATGGAATCGAACATGTATGGTTTCACCGGGTGATGCCCATCCCCAGATGTTGATGGGCGCATTCCGTTGCAACACCATGCTGTCGCCAAATATTTTAGGTAAGCGTAATTGGGCATATGAGCTGCCCGTTAGCAGGACAAACAATACAAGTACAACCGTTTTTAAAGGCAACCCTTTTTTCATATGTGCTATTTAAGTTTAATACTATCGTTTACCGGCGGCAGCAGCCGTAATAACATACATCATTGCGTCTGAAGCCGGAATGTGTAGCTGAATCTTGTCCACCAAGATACTATGCGATTCAGTAAATAATTCCAGAGCGTTTATTTTCTTTTTCTGTTTGAATCCCAGCCGCGACAAAGGCAGCGAATAGTCACGCGGGCTGTTACTATAATTGAAAACAGCCAGGTAGGTTTCCGGGCCAACTGTTTTTACAAACAGCTCTACACCCTTATTGCCTGTATTCGCTTCAACCGGCCTGAAACTGCGGCCATCCTTTATCACCTTCAGCAACGCTTTATTTTGTAACAGGCGTTTAGCCGCTGTTGACCATGGGCCGTTATCGGCATAATCGTCGCCGGTGATGAGCGTGCCGGTAACGAGTGCCGAAGCCAACCGGGCCCGGTTAGCGCCTTCGCTTTCCCGGTTGAACACCACATGATCGGCATCTACATAATTATACAAACGACTTTGCCACCAGCCATAGCCGGTACTGTTCAACGTATATTCGGTATTGTCAATAGCGCTGAAAGCGTCACAGGCAATACGCCGCATATGTACATAGGGCGACGTAGCCATTGTGGGTGAAATGGCTGCATACACCAGCATCTTATTATCAAGCACACTGTCTACCCATGTCATTCCCATTTGGTACGCCTGCATACCGGTAGTTATGGTGGGATCATAAAAACGATCACATTCCAATGCGCCATGGCCCAGGAAATCTATTTTGATCATTTCAAAGCCCAGCTTTTTAAAATGGTTAAGACACCAGGCGATCCTGGCTTTTGTTCCGGGATGTGTAACATCCATGGCATACGCGCCATCAACTTCAACCGGCTTGCCATTTTGCCTGAGCCAGGCCTGCGCGTAGGTATAATTAGAACTCTCTATTTTGCGATCGTTTTTACTCCAATCGACAAAAGGCGCCCAGTAAATGCCGGGTTTAAAATGTTTGCTTTTACAATATTGCACAAACGCCGCCAGGGCGCTTACGTCGCCACCCAATCCACCCTTTATCAAATTATCCCAATAAGAATCCAGGTCAATAAACAAGGTTTTATCGGCATTGCGGAAACCTTTACAGGAGTCGCTGAGAAAATTGATAACGCCTTTTGCTTTATCGAGCGTCAGTTTGGTTTGCAGCGCGCCCCAGCTGTTCCAGCCCATGGGCGTAGCTTTTTCCCAGTTAAAAATCACCTGCTCCTGCATCAGGTGATTGATCATTGCATATTGCTCCATACCGCTTCGCCAGTCGGTGAACAAACCAACCAGGATCCACGGCGAATAGGCACTGGTATCGCCTGCCGTTACAAGGCCATGGGAAATTTTGTCGTGTGTTATGTTGCTATCCGCCAGTCCGCCAAAAGCAGCAAGTGATATGGAATTATTCTCATTCGCTTTTACTTTGATGCCGGTCTTCCAAACATCATGCTCAACAGAACCTATGACCAGTCCGCGGTAGGTATCGTTGTTATACAAAGCGGTTACTTCGCTACTGGTAAAATTTGCCTGTTGTAATGGCTGCGCATTAAAACGCGCCCACATATCGTTATCAAATGGCACGTACAGGGCTCGATTATCACCTTTATCATCAACGACCACATGACCGGTTGTCAATGGAGAAATATAGGACGCAGCAACGTCTCTTCCGGTCACACGCACTCTGGTTAAAAAAAAATCAGTTCCTACAATAGGGTGAAACATCTGCTGCATACGTAATCCATCGCGCACCCATTCGATCTTAAGGGTGGTTAATTCTCCCAGTCTGCCTGTTGTCGTTTTGGAATAGGTACGTACAGCAGCACCGGTGCTTTGCATTTCACCTTTTCCCTTATAAGCGGCATACGCCCCGGTAATGGTTGTTTTGCCGTTGAACACGACGTCATAGGTGCCGGTTGTTAAAGAATATAAGATCGCATTATTTTTCCCGAAAGGGATTGTTATCACCGAATCTTTTTCACCAGCCGTTACTGTAGCCGTGTTCAAACAAAGCCATATTGCTGCCAGAATAGTTATGCAGCGTTTGCTTAATAATGATGGAACTGGCATGGTTGTCTTTATGGTTGTTATTTTTTATTGTGCAATTCCTGCTTTTGAAAACAATATAAATGCGGCTGCCATGAAAGCCAGTAACAGTCCGAAAAACCAATGCCGGTTACGCCAGGGCTTCATATCTACTACAGCCAGGTTGCGTGGCGAATAAGACGCAGCCATGGGCTTCCACCGGGCTATGGCCAGCATCAATACAACGGTTGCCACAAAAAGGATCCCCAACACATGCAGGTAATGCATCGGCAGATCGAGCACCAGCTGGCTTATTGCATAGGTGATAATAAAAAAAAGAAGGCCTGTTGTGGCTGCCGCCTCAGATACCCGTTTGGTCAGAAAGCCCACGATCATGACCGTAAATACGGGCACACTGAAGAAGCTCGACATTTTCTGGATATAATAATAGAACCCACCGCTGAACTGACTAATGAATGGAGAAAAACACATGGCCACAGCAGTTATCGATAGCTGGAAGATGCGGGCAGCACTGACCAGTTCCCGGTCACCGGCTCTCTTTCGCCATTGTTTATACAGGTTCATAATAAACAGGGTGCCTGAGCTGTTCAGGGCAGCATTAAAGGTGCCGATGGCGGCGCCAAAAACGACCGCTGCAATGAAACCCGTCATTACAGGGGGCAGTACATCGCTCACCAGCTTTGGAAATACGGTTGCAGTATTGGCTAATTTTGGATATACATGCACGGCGATGAGGCCGGGCACATTGAGGAACAGCGGCGCCGCCAGTTTGCCCACACACGCGAGGGATATACCTTTTTGTCCCTGCGACAAACTACGCGCTGCCAGTGCCTGCTGCATAACGTATTGCTCCATGCCCCAGTAGTACAGGTTGATGAGGAACATGCCGGTGAACAGGGTACTGAACGGAATGGGATCATGCGATGTTCCGATGGCATTGAGGTGTTCTTTTTTTGAAGCCAGTATGGTTTGAACACCGGCTACTACACTTCCATGCCCCAGGTAACGTAAGCCAAACACAAGCAGCAATATGGCGCCAACGAATAAGGCCGCCCCCTGCACCAGGTCGGAAATGGTGATGGCCCTGAAACCACCCAGTATCGTATAACAGCAACCAATAATGCCCACCAGCACCACCAGCAGCGAGATGGCGGCAAAATATGAAATGCCTAACGCTGCATCAATATGAAAAATACCATTGAGCGCCACAGCGCTTCCATACAGTATCGTAGGGATCAAACCGATCACATAGCTGGCCAGGAAGAATATGGAAACGTACTTTTTTAACCGGGGGCCAAAGCGTTGCCCCAGGAAATCGGGCGTTGTAATGGCGCCCATGCGCAGGTATACAGGAAGAAAGAATTCGGCCACGATGATCATGGCCAGCACCGAGCTCATACCCCATGCCATTACTGACATATCGTTGGTATATACGAACTCGTTCTCTCCGATGAGCGTGTTACAGCTCATATTGGTCAAAAAAAGGGAAAAGCCGACCATCCAGAAACCCAGCGAGCGATTGCCTAAAAAATAGGCAGCCGTGGTATTCAGGCGCATCTTCCTGGTATTATAAATGGAAATGGCAGCAACCAGGGAAAGGCAAAGCAAAAAGCAAAGGAATCCTGTTACGTTCATAGTTTATAGCAGCTCATTATAGCGACTTACGCCGGATGAGGACAGTGGGAATAATTTCCTGGATCTTTTTTCTGGTCAATACAAAATCCGCCGCCTTTTCAGCCATCACCTTAAAATCGGCTGAATAGGTGGAAATACCATCCATGATCAGCTCTTTCACTACCTCATCGTTGTGCGACAGGATGCCTACATCTTTACCAGGCTTCAACTTTTTCAGCTTGCAGTCTTTCATCATGCTCCACAACTCCGTATTATTGATGGTAAAATAAACGTTCCCTTTTTCCAGGGTGCCGGGGATGTACTCAGTCCTGATCTCATGTTTTATTTTATGCGCCTTCACAAATGCCTTGAAAGCACGCAGGATCTCTACCGGCGTATCGGCAGCCGGACGATGGTAATAGATCATACTGTCGTACCCTTTGATGGTATCACGCAACTCTTCAAACACCCGGTAAGATGATTTTTCAAATTCCTGTGCTATGTAGGAATAATCACCGGCAATTTTCTCGTACCGGTCAATCATCAGGAATTTATCCAAAGGCAGGGTTTCAAGGATACCTGCCGTACGTTTATGCGGAATGGGCGCCACCACATACAGACCATAACGCCCGCGGATGTTCTGGATAGTACTTTCCAGTACATCGATATTATTATGATGAAAGAAAACATCAATATGAACGCCTTTAC
>DASUVL010000797.1:0-13598 GCA_036379015.1 Niastella sp. | reverse complement strand
GGTACCGGTAACTGCCGTTGAACCGGGACTACCGATGGCTACGTTGAACAAGCCAAATCCGTTGGTTGTCAGGGCGCGGGTTTCAGTGTAAACACTTAACCCGGTAGCCGTGCCATCATGAATGGTTAAACGTAGCTTAATATTTTTAAAAGGAATAGCATTTCCAGCCGGGTTTCTGGCTATACCCTGGTAATTGATCACAGCCGGCGCCTGTGCCCAGGTCATGGTAATAGTAGCAACACACAACAGGAGTGTTGTAAATAATGATCTCATTGGTAAATTTTTACAGGTATGTTAAAAGGTGGTTGGTGCTTAAATTTGGAGATTTTTCGATTTCGGGATTTCGAGATATGATTAAATCACAAAATCTCAAAATCCCAAAATCGGAAATCGTTTCTAACGCGTTATATGTATGAGTTTATAGGTGCCTTTACGTGCCGGCATCGACTGATCGGTTGGTGTTAACAGCACATGCAGCATATACGTACCAGCGGGATAGCGTTGCAGATCGATCTTTTCAATAAGACCGGTGCCATTATAATCGAATTGCCGCATTTCAACCAGTTTTCCCATAATGTCCATGACCCTTATATTTACCCGCCCTGGTTGTGGCAGATTCAAATTCAGTTCCGTAATGGTATACACTGGATTGGGAAAGATCATGATATCACCGGTAGCAAAGAAATTAATAGCGGTAGTGGGAATCGTTTTTTCAGTACCTGCATGCAATAAGCCATTTTCCAGAATGAGGCCGGGCTGCGTATAACTATCGATGATACACATTTCACCAACGCTCCAATCGAACCGGTAATATCCGCTAATGGCTGAACCACCGGTTACATTCACCATATAGGGCGTAACCTCCTGGGCTTTGGTTATGAATGGACATAGTATTAGCAGCAGAATCAGTTGTGTAAATGATCCTTTCATGAGTGTTATTTTTTTATTTAGTAGGTTTAATACATAGTGATCCCGCCAGACCAACAGGACTGGGATAGACCTATGTAACCAACATGTGACCGGAATGCTTACGTGTTTACTTAGTAGTGTTTGCCGAACGTTTACTACATGTGATGATCAGGAAGGGTTTTACAGGAGATGAATTTTACGAAATGATCTTTCGTTAACTATAGATTTGATGATACAAAAATACCAAGGCTGTATTCTTATACAATACTCTTTTAGTGGTATATATAAATTTATCAAATGTAACCGGTTCTGGTAATACCCGTAACAGGCTTACATCTTAAATATATCTTTTTTACCAGCTATGTATTGTGATCATTTGTTTATACCTCAAAAGGGTGATACATGGAGACTACCCATTTACCATAAACGCAATTGCGTGTATACAGGATTTGTATGTAATGGAGAGTCCGCTTTTTGAGGGAGGGTGACTATTGCTGCATTTTCTGTTGAATGTACCTGGTATACGGCGGTTTCTTCAAAGCGGGAGGCTACAATGATCTGTGTATTGCCTGCATTATCGCTGAATAATTGTTGTACCAGTTGGGGTGAGTTATTATCTTTTGACAGGTGCGAAAGAAACAGGTGGCTCATATACGCCGGTTTATGCTTTGTAAAAACTTCCAGCGCCTGTTTGTTGGAAAGATGCCCATGTCCGCCACGGATGCGGTTCTTTAAATGCCTGGGATAACTCCCTTTTTCCAGCATCTCTTCATCATAATTAGCTTCCAGGAATGCGGCATGGCATTGTTTAAAATGCATTATCACATGATCGCAGGGCGACCCTATATCGGTAAATATGCCAATGTTCACATTGTTACCATTCACGATAAAACTGTGCGGTTCTGCAGCGTCATGTCTTTTGGGGAATGCCTGAATGGCGAGGTTGCCTACGCGTACCGGTTCATAAGGTTTGAAACCAATTACCAGTTCTTTATGAATTGTTAAACGGCCGTGGTATAAAGTAGCGTCGGTGATGTACACGGGTAACCGGTACTTTTTGGCCAGCACAGGTATGCCGCTGATGTGATCGCTGTGCTCGTGCGATACAAAAATGGCTTTAACCGTTTGCATCGATAAACCCAGTCGTTGCATACGCCGTTCGGTCTCGCGACACGAAATGCCTGCATCCACCAGGATAGCCTCGTGGCCGTTCCCCACATAATAACAGTTTCCATTACTTCCCGAATTCAGCGATGCAATAAACAATGACATGGTGGTGCAAAGATAAGGTTTGAACGCTGCGATTGGCTGCCTGTTGCAATAACGATTTGTGTATTTTTCTCCCTTTTATCCCCATTTGTTTATGACCGCCGGGCTTAATTCATCGACACAATTCCCATTTTCACCGAGGAACAGGGCTTTCTCCGGGTTTATCGATTAAACTTTACAAAGTAATGCGGTCAGACAATCATAAATCAACGCTGCATAAATAAAATCAATCATTATGGAAAGAAAGCTTTTTTTGAAAAACGGATTAGCTGCCCTGGGTCTTGCCGCTATTGCTCCTTTAGCCAATGCCTGTAAAAAAGACACTTCTGGAAGCGAGACAGATACTACTTCCGGAACCGATTCAACCGGTGGCTCAAGCTCTACTACCTGTACCACTTCGCCTACGGAGACCGCAGGGCCTTTTCCTACCAAATCGCCCAGTACGTTGGTACAATCAGATATTAGAGGCGACAGAACCGGCGTGGCGTTTACTATTAAGATCACCATTAAAAATAAGAATAGCAGTTGTGCGGCACTGGCCGGTGCGCTGGTCGACATCTGGCATTGTGATAGGGAAGGTAATTATTCCGAGTACGGCGGTACCACCATGCAGTCAACGAATTATACGGCTGTTCACTTTTTAAGGGGTAGACAAACCACCGATTCAAACGGATTGGTAACGTTTACTTCCATTTTCCCCGGTTGGTATACTGGCCGCGCTACGCATATTCATGTTCACGTTTATAATTCATCGGGCACTTCTTTGCTGGTGACCCAGATCGCTTTCCCGGAAGGCAGCAGCAGCGCCGTGGCTACAGTGAATGGCAGTGGTGGTACTACTTATGGTTATACCAAAGGAATGACCGGCTATACCTACAATGCATCGGATAATGTGTTCAGTGATGATACCGCAGGCCTTGAGATTGCTACCGTTTCCGGTAGTTTATCGGGAGGATATACCCTAAACCATACGATCAATGTGGCCGCGTAATTTTTAAATTCCAGCATTCATTAATTGAGTAACTGATAAGACATTGAAGAGGATCTTCAATGTCTTATTTAATATAGGGAATTATGCAAAAAGCCATTATTCGATTGTGCTACAGGAAAGTGATTGACATCAATTCGTCAAAGCCCTGGGATAAGTTTGTATTTGACGATACATACACTGAATTCTTAATGCAATCGCAACTGTACAACCAGGAGAAGAAATACACTTCGTTTAACGATATCATAACCCATGTACCGGCGGCTGAAAAATTACACTTTCTTGTAAGCGCCGCCGTCATTGGATATTTAAAGCAATTACAAGGCAAAGTGCCCGATCTGTTGAACAGCCTGGGCCGGTTGTTCCTGCCCTTTAACCAATACCGGTTCGAGATCATCAACTCTGATATAAAAGATAAAACCAAACACCAGATAGCCATTAACTTCTTTACCGATCACCTGGTATGGCACGATACCATCAACAACCAGTTATTACTTTCTATCCCCGGTAATACAGAGCATGGTGAGATCCTGACCGAACTTTTTACACTGCCGCCTTTTGTGAGCATTTATTCAATAAAAACGCCCGAGCAACATGGTACAACAGAACAAGGGAAAGATATTCCTGGCTGAAGAGCGCGGCCATAATGAAAGGGAATGGTTCAGAAGTTATAACACGTTTAACTTCGGACAATACCAACTGGAACATAAGACCCCGTTTGGCCCGTTGTATGTTTTGAATGATGATACGCTGGCAGGCGGCAAAAGCATGTCGATGACTGTTGAAGCCGATTCGGAAATATTACTGATCCCTGTTGTTGGCGCTATTACCTATAACGACAACCGCGGTCATTCAACGATCATTGAAGCCGGGGAATGCCAGGTGTATGCTACACCTAAAGACACGACGATCCAGATAGGTAATCTATACAAAGATGAGCTGGTGAACTTTTTGCAGATCTGGTTTTACAAAACCGGGGTTGAACCGGATCCCAATCCGCAGGTGATTCCCTTCGATATTGTTAATTATAAAAATCAACTGGTGCCCATACCGGCCAATAATACCCCTTACAAATTCAGTATTGGTAAATATGCCGGGCGCGAAGAATCCATTTACAAACTGAGCGATGCCCGTAACGGTTTGTTCGTTTTTGTTATTGAAGGTGCTTTTGAAGTGCAATACCGCTTATTGCATCCCCGCGATGGACTGGCCCTGTGGGAAGCAGAGGCCATTGAGTTGGAGGCGCTGTCGAATGATGCGATCATTCTGGTGATGGAGGTTCCTTTGAATACTGAAGTCTGAGGTCGGAAGTCCGATGTCGGAAATACCAAAGACAGAAGTCTGAAGTCGGAAGCCCGAAGTAGGAAATACAAAAGAAAGAAGTCTGAGGTCTGAAGTAGGAAATACAAAAGACAGAATTAAGACAGAAGAAAGAAGTCTGAGATCTGAACATAACATGTACTTGTATTTTCAGACCTCAGACCTCAGACCTCTGACTTCATCTTTACTTCGCCAGCGGATTATTCTGCAGCTCCACATCTGGTAAAGCAAATAAAAATTTCGTAGGTACCGGTTTGCGAATAGGGAATTTGATCACGGCATTAACGCCATTGATGGCTAGCGCTACACGATTGGTGCGCACCATATCGAACCAGCGTTTGGCTTCACCAATAAATTCATAACCTCTTTCCCGGAATACCATATCATCAAAATCAATCTGGCTTAAACCAGCGGATAAATCGGCTATTGCGCTGGGCGTGGTGGTTGGTACGCCATAAGCCCGGCGGCGGACCTGGTTGATGGCATTATATGCGGCTACGGTGGGTCCGTTTACTTTGTTCTCCGCTTCGGCAAATATCAACAACACATCGGCAAAACGGTATAAATAAAAATCATTGCCATTACCGGTATCAATGGGCGCGTCCGGATCCTTATATTTACCCATCCGCAATTCATAGATATCTTTCTCTACTTCTGCTGCGGTTACAACGCCGTTGATCAAATAGCTGTTGTACAGACTGAATTTCTTACGCAGGTCGTTATCGTCCCAGTTTTTGATCAATGGGGCCACTGAAATAATACCCCCGAACTTGTTACCGCTTGCCGAAAAACCGGCGAGCTTGGCTTTTGAATCGGCCCAGTACGAGGCCATGAACGCGCCTTTGTCAAGGAGCTGGATGAACTTCAATGAAAATACATCTTCCTTGTTGGTAGCTAACGTGGGCGAATATACGGTTGCCAGTGAAGGTTCCAGATCGTACCCATACATGGTTTTATTATCCAGTACTTCTTTGGCTTTATCACGGGCAAGTTGATATTGTCCTGTCGTTAGGTAAATATCGGCGAGTGCTGTTTTGGCGGCGCCTGCGGTTGCTCTACCCGGAGAAGCAGTAGTATTAGGCAGTGCTGTTTCGGCAAATGTCATATCCTTGATAACAGAATCATAAATGACATTAACCGGTGATAAGGCCATCGCCACATCATTGACGCTTACAATGGGGTGTAACCGCAATGGTACCTTTCCCCATACCCGCACTGCAAAATAATAACAATAACCGCGCACAAAGTACGCTTCGCCGTATGCTTTCTTTTTTGCAGCATCGCTGATCGTGGTATTTTTATCGAGGTTATCGATGAGTGAATTGGCCCGACCAATAGCTTCATACAAGGTTGTCCAGGATTGAGCAAAATTGTTGGGCAGGTTCATCAGGGCATTGTAATTACTCCAGTTTGCCTGGCCCCCTCCGCCATCGGCATATTCGCTCATAAGCTCCAGGCCCAGTCCAACAGTTGACTCCCATAACCGGCCACGGCTACGGGTCAGGGGTTCGTACATACCAATAACGGTTTGATCAAGTGTGTTGGCATCAAGGGCGCCGAGGGCGGCGGTCGCCTTGGGTTCTTCTTCCAGTAGCTTTTTACAACCGCTAATGCTGATCATTAACAAAATAGCGGTGAAGAACAGATAGAATAATTTATTGTATTTCATATCACAAATCAATTATAGTTGAATATTACTAAGCATTTCATGGCAACGGTATTGATTCACCATTGACCATTCACGATTAAAACGTGATCCCAAAGCCGATGTTATAGGTCTTTGCAGACGGATAAGCACCGAGGTCAACCCCTTGCCGGCGGTCGTTACCGTTGAAGGTGTTCACTTCCGGATCGTACCCCGAATAATCGGTAATGGTGAGCAGGTTTTGCGCACTCACATATACATTCAGGTTTTTGACCGTCTTACTTTTCAGGTCAATATGATAATCCAGCCTTATGTTGCGCAAGCGGAAGAATGAACCATTCTCCATATACCTGTCGCTACGGAAATGATAGAGTGCCACGTTACTGCTTGGTGTGGGATAAAAATCATTCACCGCTTTCAGTTTGTTATATTGGTTCTCTACAGTAGGTAAAGTCATATCGAACAAAGCGGCATTGTTTATTTTGGAACCGCTCACACCAGCCCATACCGATGATAACGTGAAACGTTTATACCGGATCGTTGGGTTGATACCATAATACAGATCGGGGTAGGGACTGCCTATAATTTGGTTATCCAGTGCATTGATAAGGTCGCGCCCCTGGTTATCTTTATCGCCGTTCAGATTTTCATACAAGGCAAAGCCGTCTTTATCCATACCCAGGAATTTGGGTCCGTAAAAGGCGGAAAGCGGTTCGCCCTGTCGAATAATACTGTTGGAACCAGAGGCGTCGTTTCCACCGGCAATGGTGGGAATATCTTTGCCGTCTTTTGTTTCGGTAACCTTGTTCCTGTTGTGTGACAGATTTACGTCAATGGCGATCGTCCAATCGCTATTGTTTAAAATATTCGTACCCAGGGTAAGTTCCCAGCCTTTGTTCTGCACTTCGCCTACGTTATCAATGACCTGGCCGGGGCCTGAACCTATACCGGCGCCCACACCGGCGCTTGGCGCCAATTGTATCAGCGCCAGCAGATCGGAAGTGGTTTTAACGTAATAGTCAAACGTAATGCGGAACCTTTCATTCACAAAACCGGCGTCAAAACCGATATTCGTCTGTGTAGTGGTTTCCCATTTCAGGTTGGGATTGGGAAAAGTAGGCGCCAGTCCAACCGATAAGCCGGTGCCTGACCCCTGACCGGTATTCACGGTTTGCCCTAACAATAATGATTGATAAGGTTTGATGGCCGGGTTACCTGCCTGTCCCCAGCTGGCTCGCAGCTTCAGGCTCGATAACCAGGTAACATCCTGCAAAAAGGCTTCTTCCGACATACGCCAGGCTGCAGATACAGATGGAAACACCCCGTATTTGTTATTCTCGGCAAATACCGAGGCGCCGTCGCGGCGGATGCTTGCCGCAAACATGTATTTATCTTTAAGATTTAACCGTACGCGTGCAAAAGCGCTGAGGATCGTATTCTCTACTATGTTAGTTAATGGTTTGCTTATAGAACTGGCCGAGTTAAAGTTATAATTCTTCAACTGATCGGTCCCGAAACCGGAAGCCGCGAGGTCGATCGTGTTGAGGCGTTCTTTCTGATACGACACACCGCCAATGGCTTCAATGTAGGAGAGGGGCGATATGTTGTATTTATATTCAAGAAAATCTTCAACAAGTAAAGATGTTTTATCATAATTACCCAATTCAGCCATATTTCCGATGCGCGGTAAGAGGCGAGGAAAAAACAGGTCGCGGCGGATGTGATAAAAATCACCTGATAACCTGGTAGTATTGGTCAGGCCTTTTACAATTACCGTTTTAAAGTCAACGCCACCCTGGATACGTGTGGTGGTATTCTGGTCGAGCACTTCATCAGCCATGGCTACAGGGTTCTCGGCATCAATACCATTAAAGCCAAAAGGTGTGGCATCTGAATACGTTCCATCGGGATTTTTGACTGGCGCAGTACTTATAGCACGCATCACCGAACCGATACCCGATTTGCCAAAGTTGCGGGTGTTGTCACCAACAGAAGGAGAGAAGCCATTTTGCTTGGCGCGGGAAACGGTCATGCGTGACTGTATGGAAAAGCGGTCACTCACTTTACTATCGAGATTCAACCGGAGAGAACCGCGTTTATAGCCGCTGTTGCGCACAATCCCTTGCTGACTGGTAAAACCGGTAGAGATGTAATAACGCGTTTTGTCGTTACCTCCGGAAATACTTAAGTTGTTATTGCTAAGTAATGCGGTGCGAAACACTTCATCCTGCCAGTCGGTATTAATGCCGGGCGTCCAGTTAGCAATTGCAGCAGGAATACCCAGATTGGAGTTAGTATAGTATCGTTTGGCAAAATCAACATACTCTTCTGCGTTCATCAGTTCCAGCTTTTTGCGTAATTGCTGGACCCCCGCAGAACTTTCAAAAATAATACGGGCCTGACCTGCCCGGCCCGAACGGGTAGTGATCATTACAACGCCATTGGCGCCGCGTGAACCGTAAATAGCCGTTGCTGAAGCATCTTTTAATACTTCGATAGACTCAATATCGGAGGGATTGATGGTCGCCAGTCCGTTGGCGCCCCGAACATCATCATTGAACTGGGGCAGCCCATCAATAACATACAGGGGTTCATTGCCACCAGCAATAGAAGATGCACCGCGTACGCGTACGCTAATACCAGCGCCTGGTTGACCAGACGTTTGTTGTACCTGTACACCAGCCAGTCGACCCGACACCGCCTGTTCAACACTTACTACAGGCATTTCGCGCAATTTTTCATTGCGGATGGAAGATACAGAACCGGTCAGTTCAGTTTTGCGTTGAGTGCCATACCCAACCACAACCACATCTGACAAACCCTGTGCTTCTTCTTTTAACTGAATACTTACCGGTACGCCGGCAGTAGCCAATACTTCTTTCTTTTCAAAGCCTACGGAAGAAAATACCAGTGTCACTTTATCGCCGGGGGCGGCGATGGAAAAACTGCCATCATTGGCAGTGGCAGTAGTAACTTCACTATTTTTGGTTTGAACGGAGACTCCCGCCAACGGTGCTTGTTGGGGGTTGGTAACTTTACCGGTGAAGGTTTTGTTCTGGGCAAAAGAAGCGGTGCACCAAAACATCACCAACACGACAATCGTTAGTTTGGCAATAGGCATAGCAATTAATTTAAGGATGTATTAGCAAGACAATAATTTTAAGTTATTTTAATATATAAGCTACCCTTTATTTACGGAAACGTTTGCGTAAGCTGCTCCCGATCATTATTTTATGACATTTGTCAAATGTTACTGATTCAACGCGGCCTCCAAAAATCGAAATTATACCTGCTTTGATCTGTCAATTTATCCACAACAGCGAAAAAACAACAGCAGGTAAAAGGGAATTCATGAAATTGCTGCGTGCAAAAGACCAACATTCATGTTATGAAGTATTAGTATTTGTAGCAATACCCGCTGCATATCCCCCAATCCTTATAACCAGAGGAAAGTTCCCGAACACCTGATCAATAACCCCTGAATCATCCGTAGTCTGACATCCTTGGTTTGTCATAAAATATGCAACAACTCTATGAAAAGAATTGTACCCGTTCCTATGCCTGTATTCCTGCTATGGTTTATCCTGAATGCCTGTTCAAAGAGCAATACATTCATCCATTGTACCAATTGGGTGGGAGATTATTCGTATCACGAAGAGCCGGTGCCTACAGCTACCGGCATTAACAAGATCATGCAGTGGGAATTGTCTGTTTCGCAACAGAATGATACCTGCTGGGGTACGCTGGAAATAACCGGCTTAACAACTTACATCAAATTACTGACTACGCTCTCAGGCGATTCTTCCCGGGTAGATGTTATTTATAATAAGTACCTCGATGGTTCAGAAGATTTTAATCCGGGCGATGTATTATTCAGCCTAAGCAAAGACAGCAACAAAGTAATCACTACTTGGAACAGGCTGCAACCCTTGCTGGCCGACATCCCGGAAACAGCAGGCGCTTGTTTCAAAATGATAAAGAGAAGAAAGCATAACGATGATCTTTAATGCGATTGTGCATACATGTTATTTCAGTATATTTAGATTATTACAAAACCTTAATAATCTTTTATGAAAAAAACAAGTATCATCTTGCATGTAACGGCCATCCTTATCGGCACCAGTTTTGCGCTTGCTTCTTCAAAAGCGCCAAAGACCGCAGTACCGCAATACTACAAGTCAGGAGATAATTATTATCCCGCGGGGATTGAAGGGTATGATTACATTTGCGAGTGGGGCCACTTTTCTGTATGCACCTATTATTTTGATGAGGCAACGCAGCAATACATGCCTACAAAGTATGGCAAGATCACCTGGTTGCGGTAGACGTTTTATGAAATATGAAACACAATGCCACACGCTGGTTATTCCATCGTGCGGCATTGCCGTTGACAAAAACCATATAGCTAAACATATCTCTTAAAAAATAGATGTAATTGTTACATTAATAAAAATCTTTCCCTATTTTAGTTGGCAGAAGATAGAAAACGGTTCCGTCTTCACTGCAACTTAAAGCCCCAGGCCTGTAGCTCTGTGTTTGCTTGAAACTTGTAGCGTGAAGCGTGTAGCGCATTATAACCCAACCAACGATCTGCTGCCATAATGAGATATGCTGATTTAACCAGTGAAGAACTGTGGAAACAATTTCTGCCAGGTGATCACCTTGCGCTGGATGCGCTCGTAAAAAGACATTACAATTTACTCTATCAATACGGCTGTAAATTTTCCCGTGATGCGGGCCTGGTAAAAGACTGCATTCAGGACATGTTCTTATATATATGGCAGAAACGCCATGCGCTTCAGGAAACTGCTTCTGTGGAACATTACTTAATGAAAGCATTGCGGCGGCGGCTGCAACGGGCGCTCACCAAAACCGGAGCCGCTACAGAAGGCATCGGTTTCCTGGAATTGCCAGATACCGGCACTACCCCCGATGACCAGATCATACAACAGGAACAAAAAACCGCTCTCGCTATCACCATCAAACAATGTATTGACCAACTCTCTAAACGGCAGCAGGAGATCATTTACCTGCGCTTTTATCTCAATGCCAGTGCCACCGACATTGCCGACATTATGGAATTAAACCGGCAATCGGTTTATAACCTGCTACATGATGCCCTTAATAAATTGCGCCAAAGCACCGGCGCGTATTTCAAACCCGCCATACCCTTGTCAATTATTTTATTATTGGTACTGAGCCAGTTATAATTATTTCTGATTTTGGGATTTGGGGATTTTGGGATTTTATAAATAGCATCCTCATGCCCATAATTCACCCACCTGAGCTTTCAACCTCAAAATTTTTAAAAAAAACTTTCAAAAAGTACAGTAGATATTTCTCACCACTGTGTATTGGAATATCAGAGGATTGCTGATTTTGTGATTTAGAGATTTTAAGATTTGCCAGTCTATTGTATATTCTACAAATCTCAAAATCCCCAATTTGCGAGATCGCGAAATCTAAATATAACACCAGATGAAAAATGCGGATATCAATAGTATAGATGATTTATTAGCCAGCGAGTTATTCAGGAAGTGGATCATTGACAAAGATGAGCAAGCGGCCATATTCTGGAGCCAATGGATTGAACAAAATCCGGCGCGCCTGGAATGGATTGCTGCTGCCAAAGCCATTATAGAGACCTTGACAAATAACAATGACCGGTTATCTTCTACCGAAATAAATACCGAAGCAGATCGTATTCAACAGAAGCTATTTTCCCTTAACCCGGAATCGTACGGAGATGAAGAACCCGGATACCTGGAGGCCTATAATGACGGTAAGGAGCAAGGCTCGAAGGGTATCCTCTTTTTATTTAACAGCCGGCATGTAGCCGGTCTGGTTGCCACGCTGTTATTGATCACCGGTGTTTACTGGTATTATTCCAATAAAACAGAGCCGGTATCAACCACCAATGCCTATAAAGCATTTATGCAGGAAACAAAGCATAAGAGCTTTGAGTATAATAACAATTCAGATGGTGAGCAACACATCGTGTTATCAGATGGGAGCGAAGTGGTGCTGGAAAAGAACAGCCGCCTTACCTATGCAACCAATTTTTCATCGGGTAAAAGAGAAGTGTACCTCGAAGGCAATGCCTTTTTCAATATTACCCGCAACCCCGAACGGCCGTTTATAGTTTATACGCAATCAATTGTAACTAAGGTATTAGGGACCAGCTTTTATGTAAAAGCCATGAGCAGTGATGAAACAGCCCGTGTAGTGGTGAAAACAGGCAAGGTGTCGGTTTTTAAACGAGAGAATTTTACCAGCAACGATGCCGGTTCGGCTACATTAAAGGGCATGGTGGTAACACCGAATCAGCAGGTGGTGTATGATATTTCGAATGAACAAATGAATAAATCACTGGTAGAAAAACCAGCCCTGGCAACGCAGGCGCCGCTCCCATTTGATTTTGACGATACACCGGCAACTGAAGTATTTAAAATATTGCAGGCTGCTTATGGCGTACCGGTATTGATTGATGAAGAAGTGCTGGCAACCTGCACGATCTCAGCTTCATTGGGTAATGAACCGTTCTATGAAAAGCTGCGCATCATTTGTAAGATCATAAATGCAACTTATGAGGTTATTGACGGAACTGTTGTGATAAACACAAAAGGATGCAAGTAAGAAAAATGTGCTAATGAGAAAAAACACAAAAATTGAAATAATTAATGATCCGTATCCTTATTAACCAACTAAACCAATGCGACCACTAACAAGATTATGTAACCAAAACTAACTTTTTATGTAGCCCTTTGCCATCGTATCTCGCTCTTATACCCCCTTTAGGGGGTAGGGGGTAAAAAGGAAGCCTGTAATGTTGGCCCATTACAAGCCTCCGGATGTTACCTGTATCTGCTATTTGCACAGTGTGATACAGGCTGTTGATTTCAATTACTATTAAAACCAAGGATTGCAATTTATGAAAAATAATTTTTCATTAGTGACTGCCATTATGAAACTATCTGCCATCCCGATATTGCTGCTGTTGACTTCATTTTGTAGCATTGCCAAAGTCACCAAGGCCCAGGACGTATTATCCAAACATGTAACTATCTCAGTATCCGACAAAGAGTTAAAAGCGGTGCTGAAAGATGTAAGTAAAATGACCGGCGCCAAATTCCTCTACAGCCGGGAAATCATTCAATCAGACCGCCGCATTACCATCAGTGTAAAAGACAAGCCGTTGTCAGACTTTTTAACCCAGGTGCTTACTCCATTACACATCAGTTTTGAAGTAGATAAGAACGGGTATATCTTTCTGAATATCATTTCAACCGTTGGAAGCATCGCCGGCGACGAAAGCGCGGTTCCGGACGATAATACCGCCTATGTTGCCTCGCTGGTAGCGCCACCCGGAAAAATTTCGGGTAAGGTAGTATCGGAAGATGGCAACCCGGTTGTGGGCGTCAATATCCAGGTAAAAGGACGCAGCCGGGATTTTACCACCAGCACTAA
>DASUVL010000796.1:0-4326 GCA_036379015.1 Niastella sp. | reverse complement strand
TCAAACTCTTTCTTTTCAACTTTCAGGATCAGTAAACTAAATGATCCTAAAAACAGCAGCGCCGTACCATAATAAACATAAGGATAATAAGCTGCTTCATGATTCAGGTTACGTGCAAGGGCATATTCATGAAAAACATACAACAAAACGCAAATAACCAGGTAGGTAAGCAATTTCTTTTTTGGGTATGGAACGGGATAATATTTCTGACCTAATATATAACTGATCACCATCATGAATGCATAGCAAATAAACGTAGCCCAGGCCGAACCGGTATACTTGAATCCCGGTATAAACACAATGTTTAATATCAACGTAATGATAGCGCCGGCAATAGTAATATAGGCGCCGGTCATATTACGGTTAGTTAATTTGTACCATACGGTTAAATTGTAATAAATACCCAGGAATATGGTTCCCATGGCAAGTATGGGAACAATATGAATACCCTCAGCGTATGCTTTAAATTTGGAAGCGATCAGGTACTGCCAAACGTCAAGAAAAAGGGCAATAAAGAGGAACATAAAGCAACAGGCAATGACAAAAAATTTCATTACCCGTGCATATACCTTTTGCGCATCATCATTTTTGCTTTGACTAAAAAAGAAGGGCTCCGCCGCCAGTTTGAAGATTTGAATAAAAATGGTGATAAGCACTGCCAGTTTATAGTTTGCCCCAAAAATGCCAAGGTCTCTTTTGGCCTGAAGCGGATCACCGGACACTACTTTTTGATATACCAGTCGGCTAAGCATTTCGTTGATCATACCGCCAAAACCAACAATGATCAAAGGGTAAGTATATAGGATTATTTCTTTCCAAAGTTTTTTGTCAAATACAAAACGAATGACGCTTATTTCTTTATAGAGAAATAATAAGGTGGCAAAGCTGGCAACAAGGTTGGCAATAATAAAATAACCCACCCCAATATCAGGGTTATACAGGAATGCTAAAAAACTGTTTTCGTCCCTGTCACGGGCTCCTTTTGCTACAAACAGAAAAAACAGCGTCAGTAGTATATTAAGTAAGGCGCCAGCGAGGTTTATAAATGCATATTTACGGGGACGTTCTTCGAGCCGCAATTTGGCAAAAGGAATTACGGCTAGCGTATCAAAAAAGGTTATCCAGATCATCCAGGTCACAAATTCAGGATGATCTCTTAACTCAACGAAATTGGTAAGCGGTGTTTTAAAAGCAAATAATAAGATCGTGAAAAGAATGGTTGATGTTACAATAGAAATGTTCAGGGTATTGTATAAAACATGCTTGTCTTTTTGTTGGGCGAACCGGAAATAACTTGTTTCCAGGCCATAGGTAAAAAGGATATTCAGAAAGGGTATTAAAGCATACACCTGGGTCAGATCACTGGTACTTACCGGGTCAAAAAGGCGAAAACCCAGCAGTGTTAATCCATAATTTAGAAAACGGCTCACAATCTTGGGTACCCCATACCACATTGTTTGCCCTGCTAATTTTTTAATCCCGCTCAATGAAGTTTATTTAAAATTATGATCAAAATTAAGGGTTCAGGCATTATAACCTCTCAGCTGTTTCCTGTTTATACCTGATAAAGGACAGAAATAACAATATGAATATCTGTAAAATCCAGATTATGTATAGAGTCATTGATTATCAGGCAGTCAGGTGGTGGGGTTGAACCGGTGCTCAAGGTACACCAGGCTGCTTATAGAGGCATATAGAAAAATGCAGGGTCAACCCATGAAAAGTGTCTGTTGCATGGCCTGAAATAAGCAGATCGGGGTCGCTGGGGTTACCGAATACCTGCCAGAAGCCATTTTTGGAGACCCGAACGCCCGAAACTGTTGATATGTTTTTTACAGTGGACTATTGCTATCTTTACCGCTTCATTGTATATTTAAGCTTCAAAATCCGATCCCGATGAAAATATCTTTACCCATAATGGTCCTGGTGACCGTTATTTCCTTAAGTCCCCGTGTTTTTTCGCAATCCGGCGAAACAAAGGTTGAATATCAGAAAACAGATAAAACTGTCGCCACCATCGAATTTCCTTACACTGCTGAAATAGTAGATGACGCCATCAAAGAATATATGGGAAAAAAAGGTGGTAAAAGCGACCATATCAAAAGTTTTGATGTTTATCGAAATGCCCGCCTGTCAGAAAATGACCCGGAAATTGTTGATGTACATTTCAAGGTAGAACGTAAGATCGTAAAGGAACGGGAAACGTGCGTGGTGTACATGCTCATTGGCCGTCCTGGTGAAAACGTAGGCGTACGTACATCCGATGATCGTTTTAAGGTAGGCGATGCCAAAGAACTGTTGAACACGATGGCTCCGTACATTGATGCCTATAACCTGGAGGTACAAATTAAAAAACAGGAAGAGGTAGTTAGAAAATCAGAAAAGAGATTACTGAACCTCAAAGATGATCAGTACGACCTGGAAAAAAGGATGAAAGCCCTGCAGGAGAAAATTGCCCAAAACAAGAATGATCAGTTATTGCAAAACGAAGACCTCACCCGTCAGAAGGATGCATTAACTACTATTCAGAATAAAAAGGATATCAGTCAGGGGAAAGAAGTAAGCAGGCAGTAAGAACGCTTAACGCAGAACGCTAAACGCGAAAGGCCAAAAGCCCAAAGTAGAAAGAAAAAGTAAAAAGTTTTAATAGTTAACGCGGGGTACCAGGTATTCCGCGTTTTTTATGCTTTAAGCTGTATTCCGGGTATAGCGTGTATCTGTATTAAGCGTTTGGCGTTAAGCGTTCCGCGTTTAGCCTTCTACTCCGGTTGCGAAAACCGGCTATCATTAATAAAAGTAGAGTCGGTCAATGTTTTCAGAAATTCAAGCAGGTAAAATTTTTCTGTATTGGTGAGCGGGATCTTGTTCTTTAATAACGGATCAAGCGTAGGACCATTCTGTACGCCGCTGCTGTAATGGTCCAGTACACTGGTGATGGAAGAAAAACGGCCATCGTGTTCATAGGGAAAAGTAATGGCTACATTACGCAGACTCGGTACTTTAAATTTCAGCGAGTCTTCTCGTTTATTTGTGATGCGCATTCTTCCGAAATCGTTTATAAACGGGTCAACCGGTAAGCCAACATTTCGAAAACTATGATCGGTAAATAAGGGCTCGGGATGACAGGTGGCGCATTTCGATTGAAAAAGGGCATAACCCGTTTGTTCTGTTTGCGTAAATACAGCCTTGCTTTGTTTTACTTTATCGTATTTTGAATTGGCCGAAACCAGGGAGTTAACAAACTGGGTAATAGCAAATAGCATCCGCTGGCTGTTGATGGTTTCATCGCCAAATGCGGCCGAAAACATTTTCTTATACACGTCGTCCTGCTGTAGTTTCCCAATCACATTGTTTATATCTTCTGCCATTTCATTTGGCGCCGTAAGCTGGGCCAGCGGTTGCACTTCAATATTGTTAATACCACCATCCCAATGCATTTCTTTATTCCAGGCCAGATTAAATAAGCCGGGCGCATTGCGTAAGGTAAACTGGTTATCAAAACCATGACTAAGAGCATGGTCGAAGGTGGCAAAAGCGGCAAATTGCTGATGGCATGAGGCGCAGGGGAAATTGCCGTCTTTTGACAGGCGGCCATCATAAAATAGTTTCCTGCCCAGTTCAAACCCTTCTTCTGTTAAGGGGTTGCCGGTAAAGGTGTATTGCGGGGCTGGAAATCCTGCTGGTGTTTGAAAACTGAGCGGGTGTGGGCCGCTGTTATCATTGCCTGATTTTTTACAGGCATTTACCAGCAGGGATCCCCAAAAAAGCAATAAACAAATTATTATTGTCCATCTTACAGCCACGGTTTATTCATTATACACGGAATCTATGGTAAACATGTTAGAATAATTTTCTGCAACCTGTTTTGAAAGTTCTCCGGGAGTGTTGATCACGGGGTAGTCGGCAATTTTTATATCCCAGGGATTATGGAACCACTTATAAGCATCGCAAGTGATGTATATCTGGCTCGATTTGCCGGGTTTCAGGTCAAGATATTGCGGATAATCGAATAACCCCTCCCACTTTCTAATTACGCTATTGGTACTGTCAAAACCGCCGATATGAAATTCAAATTTACCACCCTGGGCCGAAGTGCCTTCCAGTTTAGCCATGATGTACCCTTTAGTTCTGTCCCAGAACATGCCCAGGGCCGGGTCCAGTGCACCGGTTTGGTCGCCGCTTACATTCCGGGCGCTATCTACCCCAATGGTAAATTGAATTTTGTTATACACGTATGGTGAAACAGTTATTTTAATTTCTGTGGAGGCTGAATCGGCAAAATCAATCAGGTAGTGTTTATCTTTAGCGAGGGGGAACACCATACCC
>DASUVL010000795.1:0-7525 GCA_036379015.1 Niastella sp. | reverse complement strand
TTTATGCAGAAGTATTGCGGGTAAAAAAAGTAGCTACGGAGTTGAGCCAGGGCCGTTCGCTGTTCATTGTTTTTGATGAATTGTTCCGGGGAACGAATGTAAAGGATGCGCAGGAGGCAACGGTTGCCATTTCCCGGGCCTTTGCCGGCAGAAAGACAAGTATGTTCATTATCTCGTCGCACATTGTAGAAGCCGGTGAAGCATTGAAACAAGGCAATAATATGGGGTTCTTCTATTTGCCCACGCGAATGAACGGTCACCAACCTGAATATACCTATACGCTGGCGCCAGGCATAACTGATGACCGGCATGGAATGATCATCATAAGAAATGAAGGCATCCTGGATATACTGAATAAGAAATCACAAGAACCAATTCCCAATTCCTAATTCCCAATTCCATGAGTTTTCACATAGACACGCAAACACTGGAAGAAATGAACCTGCTGGGGAAATTCAGACAGGGTTCTGTATACAACCTGTTTAACCAGGTAAAAACAAGAGGTGGTGAACAATTGCTGGATACGATGTTCCAGCATCCGCTGACCGATGCTGCCGCCATCAATGAGCGGAGCCGTGTATTGCAATTCTTTCAGCAGGCAGATCTTGCTTTCCCCTTCGATGTTCAGGAGATCACCGCCATGCGGGAATACCTTGATACGGGAGCAGGCACCAATGCCCTGTCGACCATGGCCGGCACGGTGATAAAAAAAATACTGGCTGGCGTAACCCGCGATGAACGGTATAAGAAGATGGTGCAGGGGTTACAGGCAACGATCGGTACCTTGAATAAATGCTGGTTGTTCCTGCAGCAGATGCAGGCGCTGGCAGGCGGCTGGGCAATGCGGGTACAATCAATACAGGAACTGTTAGCCGATAAACGCCTGGAGCAATTGCGTACGATAGATATTTATAAGGCCTTACCGGTTAATACCCTGGCTTATTATGACCACCTGTTAAAACACCCGTTGTATGAAGATATGGAGCGCTTGCTGGCATTCATCTATGAACTGGATGTGTATATAGCCGTGAGCCATGTAGCGCGCGCCAAAGGCTTTACCTACGCGCGTGCCTGTGCCCCTGAGAAAAATATACTTCAGGCAACCGGGTTATACCATCCCGCTTTAAAAGGGGCTGTAGGCAATGCAATAACCATGCATCCTGATAGCAACGTATTGTTCTTGACCGGGGCCAATATGGCCGGCAAATCGACCTGGATGAAATCGGTGGGTATTGCCGTGTACCTGGCGCATATGGGCTTTCCGGTGGCTGCTGCCAATATGGAGTTTTCCGTTCGCGATGGGCTGTATTCTTCCATTAATGTGGCCGATAACATTAACCTGGGGTATAGTCATTTTTATGCAGAAGTGGTTCGCGTAAAACAGGCGGCAGAAGCAGTGAGCAGTGGTAAAAGATTATTGGTCCTGTTCGATGAATTGTTCAAAGGCACCAATGTAAAAGACGCCTACGATGGTACGCTGGCCGTAACGGAAGCGTTTGCGGGCTACAGCACCTGCCTGTTCATTGTATCAACGCATATAATAGAAGTAGGCGAGGTGTTGAAGAAATTGCCTAATGTGCATTGTGCGTATATGCCTACTGTTATGGATGGCGTTCATCCCCGCTATACGTATCAACTGCAGGACGGCATTACCGAAGACCGTCAGGGGATGATGATCATACAAAATGAAGGGATACTGGAACTGATTAACCCGTAAAACGGGTTAATCAGTAGTTGACAAGTTGACAAGTTGACAAGTTAATTTGTTAACAGGTTTATATCAACCCGCAACGCTTTCAACCCGCTTACGCCTTGCAGTTCTTCCAGTTCCAGGTATTCCGTACCCGGCAACAGCAGGTTTTTGCTTTGCAGGAACATAATGTATTCCTGGTATTCCTGCGCCTCTTTGGGGTTGCTGTATACCATCGCTATTTTGCCAGGTTGTGTCAATCGTTCATTGGTACCACGGATATTTACTTTATCCAATCGTTTTTTCATGATCTCATAGCGGATGTTATACGAACCTTCCACATCAAAGCGTCTTTCATCCCTGCGGAAGCTGATGCTGATGGGTTGGCTATGAACCAATATCAACTGGGTGGTTTGCAGTGGAACGGGTAAGGAGGGTATTAATGCATGCGTGATGCGGGCGATCTCTGCCATGGAGCTTAACTGCCATAACCGGATGTTTTTCAGGTATAACATGTTAAACTGGCTATTGGGCGAAATGGACTGACCGATGTAAATAGTGTACTCAACTCCATCGGTTTTGTATTTTTCAAAATAATGCGGATAGGACTGTTGCATTATTTCTTCCTGTTTTTCGAAGCTTTGCAGCACTGCGTTATTGATGGTGTTGAGGGAGTGTTCGTATTCATTTCTATTTCGATACAAATAACCATCACAATCGTTGACCAGGTTGAAATAGTTGCCTATTATTTCCTGTGCGTGCGGATGACTGCTTTGCAGGTGTTCCAACACCGGGTCTACTTCTTTTTCAAAAAACTCATTGATGCGTACTTCATCTTCAGCGGGTAATCCATTGTCAATAGCCTGCCGGAAATTAAAATTCTTAAATTTTAATCCTTCCAGTAATGGCAATGGCAATTTCGATTGCAACGCATCGAATGTTGCATCCACCAGGTTGATGCGTTCTTTCAGGTCTTTTTGAATGGCGTGACTTCTTTCAACCGATGAATTACGAATGTCAATGGCTCCATATAAAGGGTGCACATTTTCAAATACCACATTGCCCGAGATCGGCATGGCTTCTTCATCATGTTCTTTATGCATGTACTCCCAGGCCACTTCTGCAAATTTCCATTCAACAGCCGGTTGTAATGCTGTGAACTTTTCCTTGATGATCTTTTCAATGCGGTTGGTAAATGTATCCCTGTTCTTCAGTAATGCCAGCGATAACAGCGGCATGGCTTTTTCTACCCGGTTCATCACATCCTGATCAAGCTGGTTTGGTATGTGCGATGCCAGTTCCAGCAAGCCCAGCAAGCCGTCGTTATTTTGAATGGGATAAAATAAATAACTTCTAACGCCATTATTTATCAGTATCTGCAAAAGAGGGAAGACCCCAATTACTTTTTCATCGAGCACTGACAATGCGATAGACTCGGGATGCTCGCTCAAAAATTCAACACACATGCGGTAAGCGGCCATATCATCTGCATTGTTTGCTTTCCAGTGCTTTCCCATAAGACCATGTTTTGTACAGGTTTCATCGAGCACAAACCGGTTATTCAGCTGTACAAATGGGGTAAGCCCTACTTCCACATCATTCAGGCCTACCAGTGCCTGGATATTATTTTTCAGACTCTGGACAATGCCTGTGTCGCAACTGTCGTGGTGCAACAATACTTTTTTTATAGAATCGAGTGATTCTTGTATAGTGAAGTCCTCTGCGATCCACACACCAAATCCTTCCACTTCAAACAGGTCAAGCGGCATTTTTTCCAGTTGCTTGTCAAGGTCAAGTATGCGCAGCGAGTTTAAGCAAACCGCACAATCCTGTATTTGCGGCAATTTTCTTTTTGCGATAATATCAATAAACCGCCGGTCGTAACGCAGCTTGTAATAGCGCTTCAGGCCGGTGGTTTTATCTTCTAAGGGGTAAACCAGGTGAGGATCTTCATTCAGTTTAATGTTGTAGAATTTTTCCAGAATGTGTTCATACATCAGCGCGCACTGAGCCTGTTTTAAATATTCTGCCGTTGCATTGTCGGGCAGCAGAAAATGTTCTTCGGCTTCATCAACAAATAATTTTCTAAAGGGCGTAGAATAATTGAAAATGGTAAACTCGTACGGTACGCCCATGGTAAACATATTTTTTTCCTGTTCGCTTACTACAGGAAAAAGGGTAGTGCCCAGCATGTCGAGCAGGTCCTGGTGTTCTTCCAACACATGTGAGTCTATTCCCGGTTCCAGCAAGGCCGGCGTTTCTTCCAATCTTTCTATAAGGTAATGGTAGATCCTCGACCGGGTATCGGAGCCCTCCTGTAATTTATCTTTTAAATAATTCATGAACGGGCGGAAGGAGATCTTGCTGTCGATAGACAGGCTGTCATCAACACGTTCTCTGTTCGCTGCAAGGATGTTCACCTTAACAGAGCCTATGGCAGGTGCAATCATTTCCGGCATATTACGCAGTATTTAGAAGTGAGTAAAATTATTGGCAGTACTATAAAGTTAATAATTAACTAAGGTATTCTGATCAATGAATTTTACTGGTGAAACGATGATCGTCGTCACCCCAGGGCAAGACCTGTCAGTAAGGACAAGACCTGTCAGGTCCGAATTCGTCGTTAACGCGACCTGACAGGTCTTGTCTATGGCGCACCTGACAGGTCTTTTTGTCTGCTTTACACCATTCTGCCCATAAAAGGATCTGTTTTACCCGGCTCACCGTTTTCAACCCGGCCGGCGTATCTTCTTTCAAATACGGAATTGCCTTTTATTTTTACGGTAAAGTCGTACCAGCCAAAGCTTTTGGCGGTATTGATGGGGACGTATTGGTATTTTATTATTTGTTTATTGGCAGGCAGGGTTATTTTTTGTGTGGGTGTTTTATATGCATTGTCAACGATCTCAAACTCAACCAGTCTTGGACCAGCATCTTTGGTGCTGAGAAGCGTATTACCAAGCCTTAGCAAAATATTGCCGGTTAATAGGTCCCGGCGCTTGAGATCGGTTTCATATTCGCAGGCTACTTCTACACCTAATGGATCATGCTGGTCACCTTTAAATTCATTGAAGAACCCATTGGGTCCATACACCTGCAAATGGTAGATACCGTTCTCAAAATCGCTTAGTTGCCATTCATCTATTACTACGCCACCTGGTTCCACCGCGTAGGCCCGGTTTTTGTATAACCTGCTGCTGGTATTTTCCGGGTGTATAAATATGGAAAGGCGAGCCGGCGGCCTGCTGACCAAATATTTTGTTACCTGATCTTAATACTATGCTCACTGTGTTCCGGTTAGCATTACTCAAAGCGGCATCAGCATATAATTCATACGGCAGGGCGCAGGCATTGCGGATACCTTTTTCCTGCTGGGGCATAAGCGGTGACGACCAGCGATCTTTATTGATGGCGGCTATTTCTTCCTTGCTCAGCTTTTTATAGTTGTTGGGCAATTGTTTGAATTGCGCTTTGTGTATGTCTTCAATAAATTCATCTCTTTCCAGGAATTTTGGCAGCGTGATCTTTTCGCCGTTCCAGGGTCTGAATACAGATGTGAGATCACCACACACGGTACGCCGCCATTTTGAGATATTGGATTCTTCTATCTTCTTTCCTGTTTTATGTGACAGAAATGCTTCGAGGAACTGCAAAGAGGATGTATGATCAAATACTTCTGAATTCACCCAACCCCCGCGGCTCCAGGGCGAGGCTATCACCATGGGAACGCGATAGCCCAGTCCAATAGCACTTTCGCGGGCCTGGTCTTTGATCGATTGTTGCTGGCTGTTAGCGACATACTCAACCCCGGTAGTAATGCCATCTGATGTTTTGCCGGTGCCTGCTTTATGCGGATGCGGCGCTACGAATGGGGGCATATGGTCATAATACCCATCGTTCTCGTCGTAGGTTAACACAAAGATCGTTTTCTTCCATACGTCGGGGTTCTGGGTTAGAATGTCCATCACTTCGCTGATGTACCACACGCCGAACCATGCTGAAGAAGGGTGATCGGAAAAGTTTTCCGGGGCCACGATCCATGATACGGTGGGCAGTTTACCATTTTTTACATCTTCGCGGAATTGATGCAGCACATCGCCCTTCGGCGCTTTCATTTGCCGTTCAGTATCACCGTCTTTGTATTGTATGGAAGAAAGCTGATGGTAATTGGGGTCCTTCTTGTTGGTATCAAACGCTTTTTCATGCAGCGCTTTTTCCCGGGCAGAAAGGCGTTCATAATTTTCCCGGGTATATTTTTTTTGATCTGCTTCAATAATAACCAGTTGTGCTTTCAACTCCCCGATCTTTTTTGTTACCTTCTCTTTATCTGCGGAACCAGCCGGCAGGGATGACAACAGTGCTTCCTGTTTTTGGAGTTGCACCCTGGTGGCGGCCGCTGCTTTTGGTAAATTGGCTATATAGGCCGGGTGGAACTTTACCTGGTATTGGGTGAAATACTCCAGCGGGTTATCGCCAAAATTGGCCAGCCAGCTGTCTTCTTCGCCCTCGAACCCAACACCAACACTCAATTCGTTCTGATATACTTTCCAGGAAATACCATTGTCTTCTAGCCTTTCAGGAAAAGTGGTCCAGCTGACCATGGTATCATAATCGGCATCTTCATTCCATACATTGGCCTGTGCATTTTCGTCGGGTTTTTCCCTGATTGTACCGCTCCAGAAATACAGGCGGTTGGGAGTGGTGCCGGTAAGGGCAGAACAAAAGTTGTGATCGCAGACGGTGAAAGCATCAGCCAGGGCGTAATAGAACGGAAGATCTTCGCGGGAATGAAAACCAAGCGTCAGGGGCATGGGTTTGTAATCTTTGTGACCAGAATGCTTGGCATCAAGCCATTTATCGTACCGGCCATCATTCCTGGCATCAACCTGGTTGTCCCAGGAGTGGGGGAGGGAGCTCATCCAGGTAGCTTTAGTGGTGTGGATATCCAGGCGAAAGGGTGCGTAGGTTTCGCCTTCCTTATTTGTTTGAAGCCAAACCAGGTTTTTATTGGGTAACCGGATAGCCCGCGGATCGTTAAAGCCCCGCACACCTTGCAGCGTGCCATAGGCGTGATCGAATGACCTGTTCTCCTGCATCAGGAATACAACATGTTCTGCGTCTTTCCAGGTACTGCCGGCTTCAGGATCAATAGCCAGTGCTTTGGCAATGGAGGGATGTAATAGTTGCATGAGGCCGGCGCCGCCTGAAAGGAGGGATGCTTTTTTAAGGAATTCTCTACGGGTATCCATGGTATGTAAAATTATTTATGCCTGATAAAAATAATGGTTAATAGGATACTGGCTTTTAGAAATATAAAGAATTAAACAGATGGTAATAATGTGGTGGTGACAGGTTGTTGTTAGCGATCGTGGTGGATGGATTTGAAAGTAAGTTTTGCACCTTTAGAAATTATTGCACAGTATTTGCAAAGTAGATGAAAGCAGTCCGTACAAGATATATTTGAAAAACACCATAAGGGATACCAGAACTATGCGTACATATTATAGAACTGCTTAACCAACTCGCCCTACTCCATATTAATTATTAAATCCTGAGCACACTGAGCGTCCCCCGACATGTCGGGGTCGCCGAAGCTTTAGACGCTTGCGCCATAGCTTCGTCCGACGCCATAGGCTTTGGCCGACGGCTGTCAGCGTCGGAGCACCGCGTGTCGCCTTAGCTTTAGCGGTGGCGCACGGAGGCGCAAGTCGATGTGTCGAACGTCCGCGTGTCGCCGAAGCTTTAGACGCTTGCGCCAAAGCTTCGTCCGACGCCATAGGCTTTGGCCGACGGCTGTCAGCGTCGGAGCACCGCGTGTCGCCTTAGCTTTAGCGG
>DASUVL010000794.1:0-4477 GCA_036379015.1 Niastella sp. | reverse complement strand
AGGCCTGGTATGGCAAAGCACGGTATATAATCATAACTCAAAAGGAAATCATGTTACAACCAACTATAAATACTTTTGGGAACAATATGATCCTGCACGAAGCACCAATATCCTGTCTCCTATTATTCAAACTAAAAAAACAATTACAACGCCATCGTCGGGCCAGGTAGTGACCGGGGTAACGGCCGTAACCTGGAAAAACTGGAATAATGTGTTTGCGCCCCATAAAACCTACCAATGGAAAAGGACCGGCTCAACAACTGATTTTGATTTTACCAACTGGTCCGGGACCGGCGAACCTGCTGTGGACTGGATAAAAACATCACAGGTAGATGTGATGGATGCCGCTGGAAATATTATACAGGTAACCAACAGATAAAAAATTTAAACCTGATCCCATAATCGCTTTTCTTATGAAGTATAAATTAATACCACATTTATTAATATCCATATTTGCCTGGTCAGGTATCTCCGGCCATGGCTTACCCGCTATGCCATTACCTGTTACCTATATATACGGCTATAACAATACGCAAATAATGGCAGAGGTGTTGAACGCTAAACAAAATGAAGTGGCCTTTACCAGTTTTGAAAGTACTGATAAAGGTTATTGGAGCTTCAGCGGTAACCCGGCGGGAGGCATTGCAGACCCCGGAAGGACCGGCATTAAGTATTATGACCTGGCGAGCGGTGCCATACAACGAAGCGGTTTGCCGGCGGGAAAATATATTGTAAGCTACTGGTCAAAAGGCGGCGCTGCTACTGTTACCGGCACTAATTATACGTTGGTAAGTGAATCCAGTGATGCAGCGATCAATAGCTGGGAATACCATGAGTACGTTTGCCAGATTGCTGCCACCGGCAGTATTGACCTTTCCGGCAATATTCAAATAGATGAACTGCGTTTATACCCATTCGCTGCTCAAATGAACACTTATACGTACAACCTCTTAAATGGTAAAACTTCAGAAACGGACATCAACAACAACAGCATATTTTATGAGTATGATGAATTTGCCCGGTTGAAGTGCGTCAAAGATCATTTTGGCAACATTCGTAAAAACGTTATCTATCACCAGCCTGGTCAGTTATAAAGCGGTCTGTCGCACCACGTACAAACTGTATCAATAACTGAATAAAAATTATGTTATGCAACGCTATCTATTTCATTCTACAATACATCAACGCATATTGCTTATTCTGCTTTGCAGTTTGGGCATTAGCAGTCCATCGCTGTATGCCCAGTGCCCGGTATCGGTATCTGTAAGTTACCCTGCATTTGGCCAGGGAGAAGCGCTACTTACCCCCAGTATTACCGCGGCCAGTTATCAATGGCAGCATAATGGTTTTGATATCCCCGGTGGCATTACCCGAATTTATCCGGTTTCAATGTCGGGCAATTATAGTGTCAGGATCAACACCGGTACAGGATGCACCAGTGTTTCTGCAGAGGTTGCTGTAACCGTTACCAATAACAAAACCTACGTTGTTACCAATGAAATTCGCAAGCCGGGTGTTACTAACAATGAACAGGTAAATACACTTGGGGCAGTAGATGTCAATCAAAACGTGTCGTATCTCGACGTGCTGGGTCGTTCCGTGCAGCAAATAACAACCCAGGGCAACGCTAATAACAATGATATGGTGTCGTTTACCAGTTATGATGAGATGAACAGGGTACCAAAAACCTACCTTCCATTTCCAAATGGGAGCGGTGCTGAATTTAAAACAGATCTTGTTAACGCGCAGTTTAATTTTTACCATGGCCTGAAAGGTGACGGTTTGGCCTATACGGAAAAGCGTTTCGAAAATTCACCGCTGAACAGAGTCGTTGAAGAAAGTGCGCCAGGCGATTCCTGGAATATGCACGTAGCCAATAGCCATACTTTAAAAACATCTTATGGTAAGAATGCCAGCGGGGAAATAAGGTTGTGGAACTATAACCCGGCCAACGGTTCAGCTTCAGGTACCTCTTTTTATAATGCCAATGTATTATATGTTACCGGCCAAATTAATGAGCAGGGACGGGGAATGGCTTTGTATAAAGACAAGAATGGATTATTGATATGTAAAGTAGTACAACAGCAGCCGCAGGTCCCGAGCACCTATTTGTACACCTATTATGTGTACGATGATCTTGGCAACCTCAGGTACACTATTACGCCTGAAGGACTTAAAGACCTGGCTGGCAGTAATTATACTTTTGGGTATAATGATGTTATCACCAAAAAATGGTTTTATGCGTTTATTTATGATGAGCGCAATCGACTAACCGTAAAAAGACAGCCGGGTGCAGGCGAAGAATATATTGTTTACGATAGCCGCGACAGGATTGTATTTGCCCAGGATGCCAATCAGCGCGGTAATAACAATCAGTGGTTGGCTACCCTGTACGATGTTTTTGACCGGCCAGTAATTTCAGGACTTGTAAATATCAACTCCACCTTGCAACAACTGCAAGATGCGGTAAATATTCAAACCGCTGATGTTGCTAACGACCCGCAAATTACAACGGTAGATGGCATGGCAATATATAAAAATCCATTGCCCGCAGGAACTGCCTTTGAGCTATTAGCTGTTACTTATCACGATGACTACAGCTGGGTTTCCGGTACGGGTACTTCTTTAAGCAGTAGGATGGATGAAACCTATACCCGTGTTAGCATCTTTTTTATTACCTCCAGCAGGTCTCCGGTATATGCACAACCAGCTAAAGCAAATCACCATGTAAAGGGAAAAGCAACCGGCAATAAAATAAGAATACTGGGAACTAATCAATTCCTGTATACGGTAACTTTTTACGACGCATCGGGACGAACAATACAGATGCAAACCATAAATAGAACCGGTGGTCGTGATGTTATTACCTATCAATACGATTTTAGCGGTAAAGTACTGCGTGTGTTTAACCAATATAGTACCCTGGGCCCTAACGGCCGGAATTTTTTTGCATGTTCTAAATATGAATACGATCGAAATGGTTTGCTCACCAAGGTGTGGAAGAAGATGAATACTGAAACGGATCGTTTGATCGCAACGAATGAGTACAACGAAATAGGTGAATTGAAAACCAAAGTATTTGGCTATGGTGTTGAAGAGCTGAATTATAAATATAATCTACGTGGCTGGCTTACTTCCGTTAATAAAGACTTTTTACAGCTTACTGATCATTCATACTCTGAACACTGGTTCGGCATGGAACTGGCATATGACAAAACCACATCGGTAGTAAGCAATACCAGTTATAGCAACCCGCAATATACCGGGAATCTTAGCGGTGCATTGTGGAAAACGCGCGGCTCAGGCGTTAAAAGGAAATTTGAATATACATATGATAACATGGACCGGATGATCGCTGCCGATTTTAAACAGCAGTTCGGTACAACATGGAGTAACAGCGACCCCAATAACCCAAACTTCACCATTGATTTTGGTGTCGGTGGCAAGGGAAATACCAATAAGTATATTGAGTATGACGATAACGGCAACATTAAGAATTGCTGGCGCAAAGGACTTAAGATAAATACCAGTCCGTTCATTGACGACCTTACGTATAGCTATATAAGTGGAAACCAATTGGGCTCAGTAACCGATGGGGTAACAGTGCCCAACCCCGGGCTGGGCGATTTTCAGAATGGCGCCAATTCCGGTGATGATTATGTATACGATGGCAACGGCAATATGACAAAAGATGAAAATAAAAAGATAACCGGTATTACATACAATTACCTGAATTTACCGGAAGTAATTACTTTCTCAAACAACAATGGCACCACCAATAAGATCACCTATACCTATGACGCGGCGGGTGCTAAATTGCAAAAAGTGGTGGTTGACAATAACACAGCCGGTAAAACCATCACGATTACCACTAAATACATAAATGGATGTGTTTTTGAAAGCCGCACCACAACAAACCGCAGCGCTGTTGATCCACCGGATTATGAAGATAAGCTGCAGTTCCTGCCGCATGAAGAAGGACGTATGCGATGGACAGATAACCCCGGTTCTACTTCTACCGCAATTATAACCGACTTTTTCATTACAGATAACCTGGGCAATGTACGAATGATACTGGCAGATTGGGGTACTTCCAATATGTATCCCCTGGCCAGCATGGAAAACGTACAGGATAAGAACGATCTTACTGATGTTGCCAATTATATACCGTATTATGGAAACGTTGATTATACCACGAATGCAGGTGTGAGAACTGCTATAACCGCAGTGCCTGGCTATCCAACTACAGGAGACGTTAATGAAACCACGCCCAATGATTATGTAGCTCGCTTAAATGGAAACGGAAACAAAATTGGTCCCTCCATGGTATTAAAAGTAATGGCCGGCGACGAGTTTAATGTACGGGTAAGCAGTTGGTATAAAACAAATGGTGTTGCGCCCGGCGACCCGGTGAATCCCCTGAGCGATCTGGTAACCGCCCTGGCTAATAGTGTGGGCAATATGTCGGGTAGTAAAT
>DASUVL010000793.1:0-2278 GCA_036379015.1 Niastella sp. | reverse complement strand
AGAAAGCCAGTATGCAACCGCCGGCAATTAGCCAATAAGTAGTAATATATTCCTCGGGAGTTCTCACGAGCAGCACGCCATCTTGCTTTATCTGTCCGTATGCAATGGGACCGATCAACCGGATTTTGTGTGGCTTGCCATTAAAAGTATAGCTTTTGTTTTTTGCCAGCCGGGCACTACCCTGCCGGCCGCCAAATTCATAGCCGGGTTTCAATGGCAATACGCTGTACCCTGAATCGGACATCAGGCCGGTAAAATGAAATTCACCATTGCTGTTGGTGCGTGCATACAGCACATGATCGTACAACGAATCCTCATCGAGCGTAGCAATATGCTCCCGCAATTGTACCAACGTACCAGACATAGGTTCGTCCTGGAACAGGATGCGGCCACCTATTTCCAAAGTACCTGTTGATACGTTTACCGATGCAGGAAAATTAGTAGGATCATTCAACTCCTTTTGATACAACACCGAATCGAACCCCAGCCGTTGACGCGATGCTTCAAGCCGTCCCTGGAAATCAACGCCACCGGTTGGCGCTTTCCACGTAAGCGGAGCCGCCAAACCAAATGCATTTTTATTGATAGCGCCCAGGTTATCGATGCCTCCGGCTGTTATCAGCCGCATAGCCAATGAGTCTACCAGCAGGTCTACATCCCGGTCATCAGTAAAATAATTACCACCGGCTATTATTTTTTTCAGGGAGTCTTTGTTGATACCGGCTTCCAGCTTTATGGCCCGGCCGGATTTCAGCGCTTCGTTAGCGCGGGTTAATGTGGGGTAAAGGGTAAAAAATAATTTTACGAACAACACGAGCATCAATACGGCAGCGCCTGCTAACAATAACCAGCCTTCTGCTTTGGGGGAACTATATTTCGGTGGAACGTCCATTTTATTTTTTACAGGTTACAAGTTTCAGCGCTTGCCCCGACACGTCGGGGTTACTGCCGTATGCCGGTTGCCGGGCTGTTTTTCATCCGCCAGCTGGCGGACCATTTCACGTTTCACGACTAATGAGAACCTTTTACAATTAACTGGTCAAATGCTACCGTTTGAGCGCCATCTACCCGCAATCCAAAACAATTACCATAGGCGCCGGTAAATGGCAACACGTTTTCTACTTTATCATTGATGTAAAAAAAGATCGAGTTATTTCTTTTTTCAATCGAAAGCGTATTCATTTCGTTATGCGAATGAATATTGGATGAATGGGTCCAGTTAATGATTGGATGCCAGTCGCCGTTGGTCATAGAACCAATGGCATAATAGCCGCTTGCCGTGATGTAATAAACAAAATAGGCATCGCTGTCGGTATTGCCGCAAAAGTTAATGCCATACGCCTCATCTGGTTCATTACCCCATTGGGTGGCACTGGCCGAGATGCTGAAATTCCGTTGTATATCCAGGTCGAATTTTACAGTAGCATGATAGGTCAGGCTATCCGTAAATCCTTTGATGATGTATTTTCCATTGGCAAATTTAAATTCACTGTTCTCATCTTTACCGGTCTCCCAAATCGTGTCCACCCCCTCACTGAAATCATCGTAATACATACCGTTCTGTAACGAAACGCCGGCATCGTGTTGCTGCGCAGGCGTATTAACAGCCGAGAGCACGTCAGGTTCCGTCGTTGTGTTCACCACCGGTGTTACCAATGGCTTGCCTTCTGGTATGCGGGTTCTGCGGCTGGACACCTGTGCTACAGATACCGAATCAACCGGTAAAACAGTAGCAGCTTGCTCTTCGCCGGGCTGATTGTTTTGTGGATGCGGAAATACCGCCCACATACCCATCATGAAGGCACTAAACAACAACACACCCAGTATGGTAAAAATGATCTCCTTCTTTTTACCGGCCATCGCATTTGGCACCAACGGCTTACTAAATACTTTTGGTTTAGTGAATACTTTGGTAACTGTTTTTGTTTTGGTTTTTACAGGGGTTTCGGTTTTCCGGTAACGGCCCTGGGCGTTTTCCAAAGCGGCCAGTTTGAGTAGTTGCCGTACCTGGGCCGAATCGCTCAACCGGTGCATAGCCGGTTTGCCCAGTAATCCATGCAACAATTGCAGTAGACTGGGTGGCAAAAACCGGTTGTTGGATAATACAGGTTCAGGTACAGGACTTTCGATAACCCGGTTGATGTGCCATAGCAGATCTTCATCATTATAGGAAAAGGGTACTGATCCTGTTAAACATTCATACAACACTATACCCAGCGAATAATAATCTGTAGGCGTTGATACGGTCTTTGAATGACTGAATTGCTCTGGTGAAGCA
>DASUVL010000792.1:0-7532 GCA_036379015.1 Niastella sp. | reverse complement strand
ACTGCGGTTAGTGATCTATGTTCCTGAAGCCTATAGCGGTTATTTAAACCAACAGGATAAAGTGAACTTCAATGTAAATGCATTTCCCAATGAAAAATTTTCGGCGCAGGTAAAAAGACTGGCTGGTGCGTTGGATGCCCGCCTGCGTTCGCAACGGATTGAAATGGATGTGACCAATGATAAGAAAAGGTTGCTGCCGGGCATGGTGGCCAATGTCATCATTCCGCTATCAACCAAAGACAGTACGTTCATTCTTCCCAAAACGGCCATCGTTAGTTCACAGGAAAGAGTTTTTGTAATTAAAGTGGTTAATAATAAAGCGGAATGGGTTGATGTAAAGAAAGGAAGGGAGAACGATGGCAAGGTAGAAGTGTTTGGAGATCTGTCGGCCGGTGACCTGATCGTTAAGCAGGCTAATGAAGAAGTGAGGAATGGAAGCGCTGTTAACGTGAAGCATTAATAAAAGACAATGAATATTAAGTTAACAAGATGCTTGAATGATGAAGTGAATACAGAAATACAGAATGAAAAATGAAAAAGTGAGATATAAGTAAGGTTCGATTTAAATAAAATTAGCCGTGGTACCGTTTGAGATCTTCAAACCGGACCACGGCTTTTGAATGTCAGGTACTTCGCAAATAGTGAAGAATGATCAGGATGCGAAGCACCTTATCAACCCTATCAACTCTATCAACTTTTCAACTTAGTAACTATTCTCTCATGTAACTGTTGCATAAATTCAGTGTTCTGATCGTCGGCATACGTACCATAGCCATTAACTAAAATGCCCAGCGCACCGGACGGCGCTTCAATGGCATATATAATTGCTTCATCTGCCGGATCGGAAGGGCCTTCAAACCGGTATACTTCTATAATTTCAAAATCATCATGCCCATAATTTGCTGACAGGTGATCGCAGTTTAAGCGGTTGTCACGAATATTAAAATCGTAGGTATAACCACGTTTTTTAAGATCGGCGATGGCTTCGGTGATGGTATCGTATGCGTACATAATATATAGTTTTTCCCAAAGTTAGTGAGTAACTGTGTCACGGCTCCAAGCCGTGACAAGGTTATGTCAGGATCCTTTGAAAATTAATGTCTTCACCTCATTTATCTCTTCCTGGCTAATGGTGTGCCCCATGTTCTTATAGATCTTTTTTGTAACCTGGGCATGCATACTGTTTAAGATCTCTGCGCTGGCGTGCACCCTTTCCACCGGTATATGCGGATCGGGATCGCTGGTGCCGATGAAGACCGGCGTTCCGGCGAAATCACCGCTATAATTTTGTTCATAGATCTTATCACCAATTAACCCACCGGTAAAAGCTACCACGCCGCCGTATCTGGTGGCATTACGTGTAACAAATTCCAGGGTTAAACAGGCGCCTTGCGAAAAGCCCAGGAAATAAATATTGTCTGTTGTAATACCGGTGGCCTGTACATCTGCTACAACCTCTTTTAACACTGCCAGCGCGCCGGATAACCAGGGCTCATTCTCTTTGGGTTCAACCAGGAATGAATACGGATACCATGTATTGTTGGTGGCCTGGGGCGCAAACAGGGCGAAGTCGTTTACCGGCAAATAATTCGCTAAGCTCAAAATATCTTCCGCACTGCCGCCTCGTCCATGTAACAAAATCAACGCTTTTGTCGCTTCGCCTGTTTGCTTTCCAGTTCGTATAATTTGTTTTGTATGCATGATATTATTGTATCAGTTTGGGTAACACTTTTTCAATATTTGCCCTTTCCGCTTCATACTGCACAGGCAGTTTTAAATGCGTGCCCAGTTCATTCACATTTTCATCTATCGCAAAACCCGGATTATCAGTAGCCAGTTCAAACAACACACCGCCCGGTTCGCGGAAGTACAATGAGAAAAAGTAATTCCGGTCTATCTTAGGTGTTATATTATATCCCTTGCCGGCAATGATTTCCCGGAAGTGCATAAGCTGTTCTTCGTTCTTCACGCGAAACGCAACGTGGTGATTGTTACCGCCAGCCACAAATCCGTGGGTAACTTCCGGTTCTTCTACCAGATCAACGATCGCTGCATTTTCTATGGCATCCGTTACAAAACGGTACCGGTTGCCTTCCTGTTGCAATAATTTATAACCGAATATATCGGTAAGGATGCTGGCCGTTGGTTTTATATTCCGCAACGTTAATACTATGCTGTGGAAGCCTTTTATGGCGACCTCTTTTTTTATTTCGTTGGTTTCCCAGGGTGTACGGTTGTCGCCTTTAGCTGGCTCCACCAGTTGAATGCGTAAACCGTCCGGGTCTTCAAAGCGAAGTATTTGTTCGCCGAACTGTTGGTCAATTTGACCGAACCGTACCTGGTATTTTTCAAAATGGTTGCTCCAGAAATCGAGACTGCCTGCAGGTACCGCATAACCGATATCGGTAGCCATACCGGTTCCGATTTTTCCCGGTTTTACATGTGTCCAGGGAAAGAAAGTAAGAATGGTACCAGGTGTACCGTTTTCATTACCATAATAGAAGTGATAGGTGCCCGGGTCATCGAAGTTCACTGTTTTCTTTACCAATCGTAAACCGAGCACTTTTGTATAAAAGTCGTAATTGCGCTGGGCTTCACCGGCTATCGCCGTAATGTGATGTATGCCCAAAATTCTATCTTCCATATTTGTAAATTCTAATGTGAAGCTACGATAAGGTTTGATATATTGTATGACCGGGTGAAACACCAACCTTTTTCATCAAAGCCGGTGTTTCACCGGTGCCGGATCGGAATAACTTAAGATGCCTGTTTTACCAGCTGTATTTCGCCCTGGAATTTAATATCATCACCTATTACTACATTTCCTGCCTCTGTAACGGCGCTGTAGGTTAATCCAAATTCTTTTCTGCTTACTTTACCAGTTACTGTAAAACCAGCTTTTGTTTGTCCATAAGGGTCAACTACCACACCACCTTGTTCAACATTCAGAACTACAGGTTTGGTAACACCTTTGATCGTCAGATTTCCAGACAATTTAGCTTCTTCGCCATTGGCTTCGAATTTGGTGCTTTTGAAAGTTATCTGGTTATGATTGGCGGCACTGAAGAAATCATCTGATTTCAGGTGACCGTCTCTTTGTTCGTTATTGGTATCGATAGATGATACGTCTATTGTTACATCGATAGCGCCGGGCTTACTGAAATCTTCACTTGCTGTTTCTGCTACTACATTAAAGGTTCTGAATTGTCCGGTAACGGTACTGATCATCAGGTGTTTTACTTTAAAGGTAATTTCGCTATGCATTGGGTCGAGCGTCCATTTAACTTGTGACATTGTTTACTATTTTTTTGTTTGTTATTAATTATTGACATCACAAATGTCGCTCAGAAACAGCGGGTGGAGAATAGTGATATAATGGAATCTGTTGTACATTTTATGGTGATGGGCGGAAGTGAGTGGTAATTAGGTATTTGGGATAAGGAATTAGGTCCTAAGTGGTGGTATGGCGTATCTGTCAGGTTGACAATTCTTTAAAAGTAAATAGCCAGCAGAGATCTCCGCTGGCTATTCACCATTGACCTTTCACCATTCACCGTTAAGAAAGCTTTAACAATTGCAGGTCGCAGTGAACCTTTACTTCATCACTCAGTAACAATCCATTCTTATCAAAAAGCTGATTCCAGGTGATGTTAAAGTCTTTCCGGTTCAGTACCGTATCCATTTCAAATGCGGCTTTAGCATTACCCAGGGGGTCGGTGCACATACCTAAAAAAGTGGCTGTGAATTGAAAAGGGTGCTCTATATTCTTTACAGACAGTATTCCACTTACAGTAATTTTCTTTTCCTGCATGGTAACTGCGTTTGACTGGAATTGTATGACCGGGTATTTTTTCGCATCAAAAAAATCGGGTGAGCGTAAGTGATTGTCACGCTCTTCGTTGGAAGTGGTCAGCGACTGCACATATATAGTAAGTTGTATTTCGCTGTTGTTAAAACCATCGGTTGAACTCACTACGGTTCCTTCATACTCCCTGAACCAGCCTGATACTGATGTGATCAATAAGTATTTGGCATCGAACCGGATGGTTGAATGAATGGGGTCAATGGCCCAGGTTGCCTTTTTTACGGTTGTGCTCATAACGTATAAATTGTCAAAATAACGAAAAAGCAAAGGATAGGGCAATTGATGAACGCAGGATAATGATGTATATTTTATGGATTGGATACGGTAGGGCAATAGTCGATCAGCGGCCCCGCCGTTTTAGTTACTTTATCAATAAACGAATGTAAACATCTGATCTCTTCCCGGCCCCTGTTGTGTTCATTGAAAAAAGTGGTGGCTACGATCACCATTTCCAGATCAGGAACCACTGCGATCAACTGTCCTCCGGCGCCACTGGCAATAAAAGCCTGGTATCCGTTGGTTTTTCTTCTCCACCAGTAATAACCGTACCCATTGGCATTGGGCATTATATCCCAATAGTTCAGTACCGCCTGTTGTTCGGTGGAGGCTTTGATCCATTCCGTTGAGATGACTTGCTTATTGTCCACCTTTCCATTGTGAAAATACAGGAGCCCGAATCGCAGCAGGTCCCGGGCTGTCATGTACATTTCCGAAGCGCCAAAATACCGGCCGGTGGCGTCCTTATCCCAGCGATGCAGGGTAATACCGGTTGGATCGAACAAGTTTGTTTTGGCAAATGCCCGCAGATCGGTCTTCACCGCTTTGGTCAGCGCTGCTGAAAAAACAGAAACAGCGGGAGAGCAATAAACGAACTTTGTGCCAGGCGTATCAGAAAAATGAAGGTCCAGCGTAAACCGCACCGGGTCCGATGAATTGATATAAGCGTTCACCAACTGACCGAAATCATTCCAATCGAATCCGGGTTGCATGCTCAGCAAATGTTTAAGCGTCAATTTTTTTCTAAAGGCATCATTCGAAGCCAGCCAATTCGGAAACAATACACCAGGAACAGTATGGCGGTCTTTCGCATATTCAGGAAAATAAGTCAGCACCGGCCTGTTCAGATCGGGCAATAGCTTTTTATCATGTGCAATACCTGCCATGGCCGATACCATGCTTTTGGTGATGGATTTAATATTGAAGACCTGGCTGTCGGTGGCGCCATGAAAGTAATGTTCATATATGATGCCCATTTGGCGCCAAACGATAAATGAACCCACTGCGCCGGAACTATCTTCCAGTTCTTTGGTAAAGTTGTCAAAAAATCCTGCTTTATAACCGGCCAGTTCCGGTGGAAGAGCCGGTAAGGGTTGTTCTACAAATTGGGCAGAAAGACTGTTACAAAATAAAAGAGTAATATATAATATGAATAATCGGATCATAATGGATGTTTCATGTTAAAGAACCAATTAGTAAGTTCATTAGTTTATTAGAACTCACGAACTCAATAACTCAAGAACTCTGATTTCTGTTTCGGAAATCTGAAAAACTTTCGCCGGAGGCGTTCTTGAAGAACTTGCTGAAATGTGCGGTGTCATCGAATCCCAAATGATAAGCGATCTCTTTCATAGTTACCCGTGAATATACTGCCTGGCGTTTTGCTTCCAGAATAATACGTTGCTGTATATGATGACTGGCGGGGGAACCGGTTATTTTCTTTACCACTTCGTTCAGGTGGTTGGGCGTTACGGCCAGCTCGTCGGCATAATCGGTGACCATTTTCTTGGTGATATAGTTCTTTTCTACCAGTGCATAGAACTGCTTCACCAGGTCAATGCTTTTTGATTGTGCTTCGCTTTCTTTGGGTCTTTCGAACTGGCGGGTAAGGTAAATGAGAAAGATCTTCAGAAAACCGCGTAAGATCTCTGCCCGTAAGATAAAAAAGTTATTATACTCTTTCAGCATTTTGGTTACGGCCTCTTCCATTTCAATGCTCATTTCCTCATTCACTTTGATCACCGGAGAATTGGAAAAGGCATAGAACAGGCCGGTATTAAACAACAGATCATAGTTTTCTTCGGCTACGCCCAGGAACTCGGCCATGAACGAGATCACATAACCATCAACGGCACCGGTGGTGTTCAACTGGTGTACCTGTCCGGGTGTGATGCAATAAATGGTGTTATCTTCCAATTCATATTTCTCCAGGTCGATCAGGTGGGTGCCGGCGCCTTTTTTCACCCAGATGATCACGAAATAATTATGCCGGTGCGGCATGTTGTTTTGCTGGAACCGGTTCTGGGCTATCCATTCCATGGTATGTATCTCGAAAGGTACATTCACCGTCGATTGGCGTAGCTCCAGTAAAGGATTGATAACGGACATGGTATTACTTAACAAGCACCAATAATAAATGTTTTTTGCGGAATATGATCTATTCGCTGATCAATAAACTATTGGCCACCTTATAACTTACGACCATTGATCTTTTACCTTTCAGCAACAGCGTGTAATTCTTATCGAATTCCTCCACCTCTTTTACTTTCACTGCGTCACCGAGCGAAAGGCCGATCTTGTCGAGGTAATTCAGAAAAGCAGACGAGTGATCGGTAACACCGGTGAATTTACCCTGGCTGCCGGGCGACAAAGACGCCAGCACCACCGATTTATTGACCGTAAATACTCCTTTGGCATCGGGGATGGGATCGCCGTGCGGATCGACCTTGGGAAAGTCGAGATAGGCATCCAGTTTGTCGATGAGCTCCTGGCTGTGAATATGCTCCAGCTGTTCGGCGATCTCATGCACTTCATCCCACCGGAACCCCAGTTTGTCAACCAAAAATACTTCCCATAACCGGTGTTTTCGGATGATGCCAATGGCCGCCTGCCTGCCTTTTTCGGTTAGTTTGAACCCTTTCGATTTTTGATAGGCTACCAGCTTTTTGTTACTCATCTTTTTAAGCATATCAGTAACAGATGCCATGTGTATGCCTAAAACTTGCGCCAGGGCTGAGGTGGCAACCATATCGCCGTTGGCTTCCTGTAATTTATATATGGCTTTCAGATAGTTTTCTTCCGCAGATGAATGCACGTTCCGTCAATTTCAGGCAAATTAGGGAAAGATGGACAAAACCTCTAATATTAGGCTTGCCTAATTTATTGGGTTTTATTAATCTAATTATATACTTTTGGACAACTATAATACTTGTGTATGGCAAAGAAATGGATGGTGATGGGTACGCTCATTGCTATTATACTGGCGGCGCTGGCTTGTGAGAAAATGCTTCCGAAGGCGCCCGCCGATGACGAGGTCCTCGACGGTCCCATAGAGGGATTGACCGGCGAACAAAACCAATTATTCATCCGGGGTGATATAGCGTTTAACGACGATGTGTTTACCGCAGCAAACGGACTCGGACCCTTATTTGTTTCCACCTCTTGCGGCAGTTGTCATGCCGGTGATGGCAAAGGACATCCGTTCACTACGCTTACGCGGTTTGGACAAACCGATAGCACCGGCAATCAGTTCTTACATATGGGTGGACCGCAATTGCAAAACCGCGCTGTTCCCTCGTTTATGCCGGAACAAATTCCGGTTGGCGCTACTTTCTCCAAATTCACACCGCCTGCTAATACCGGTCTTGGTTTTTTAGATGCGGTGGCTGAT